>QHXE01000339.1 GCA_003222835.1 Acidobacteriota bacterium
ATACTCATTCAGTATTATCTGAGGGCCATGATAACAGTCAAAAAGGCGGCGGTGCTCGGCGCCGGCACGATGGGCTCACAGATCGCGGCGCATCTGGCCAATGCGCGGATAGCGACGCTACTGCTCGACATTGCTCCTCGTGAATTGACTGCGGATGAACGAGCCAAGGGCCTGACGCTGGAGTCGGCGGACGTTCGCAATCGTATCGCGCGTGGCGGACTCGAGGCCGCAAAGAAAGCTAAGCCCGCGGCGTTCTTTACTTCTGACCTCGCTTCCCTGGTAACGATCGGAAATCTCGAAGACGACTTGCCGAAGTTACAAGACTACGATCTGATCATCGAAGCCGTCGTCGAGAATCTCGACATCAAGCGCCGTTTGTTCGAAAAAGTGGAGCGGCATCGGCGGCCGGCTTCAGTCATCGCTTCGAACACCAGCGGCATTCCCCTTCACCAACTCACTGAGGAACGCTCGGAAGACTTTCGCGCACACTTCCTGGGCATGCACTTCTTTAATCCCCCGCGCTACATGCATCTGGTCGAGTTGATTCGCACCGAATGGACCAAGCCGGAAGTGTCGTGTTCGATGTTTGGATTTCTGGATGAGCGACTAGGCAAAGGCGTAGTCGTAGCGAAGGATCGTCCGAACTTCATCGCGAATCGCATCGGCACGTTCGGCGCGCTCGTTACCATGCGCACGATGCTCGAAGATGGTTATTCGATCGAGGAGGTAGACAAGATCACGGGGCCGGCTGTCGGCCGTCCGAAGACCGCAACCTTCCGCACATTCGATCTGGTCGGTCTCGATGTCTTCGCGCACGTGGTCAAGAATTTGCACGAGAATCTTCCTGACGATCCTGAGCGCGAGATCTTCGTGATGCCTGACTTCGTCGCGAAGATGATCGAGCATGGTCTACTGGGAAATAAAACAACGGCGGGCTTCTATCGGAAAGAAAAAGCCGAAGGCGACAAGCGAGAAATTTTGACGCTTGACACCGCAACGCTCGATTACCGAGCCTCGCAAAAAGTGAAGCTCCCGTCGCTCGAGATGGCCAAGAACATCGAGGACACGCGGGAGCGACTGCAGACGCTCGTGTGGTCCAAAGATCGGGTTGGCGCGTTTCTCTGGAAGACGCTTTCGCGCACGCTTTGCTACGCCGCTGATCGCATACCGGAAATCGCTGACACGGTCGTCGAAATCGATCGCGCGATGCGCTGGGGCTTCAATTGGGAGCTCGGGCCATTCGAAGTGTGGGACGCAATCGGGGTTGAGAAATCAGTCGCCAGATTGAAAGAAGAAGGCAGAACAGTTCCGGCGAATGTCCAGAGCATGATCGATGCCGGCGTGAAGTCTTTCTACCGAAAGAAAGACGGCAAACACTTCTATTACGACTTCGCTTCCGAAGAGTATCGGCCGCTCGCTGATCCCCCCGGCACGATTAATCTGAAGTCTCTGAAGGATCGAACCGGCGTCATCAAGAAAAACTCGGGCGCTTCGTTAATCGATCTCGGTGACGGCGTCGCCTGTCTCGAGTTCCATTCGAAGATGAACTCGATTGGCGGCGACACGCTCGAGATGTTGAAAGTCGCGCTCAACGAAGTCGAGAAGAATTTCGTTGGGCTCGTGGTGGGCAATCAGGGCCAGAATTTCTCTGTCGGCGCGAACTTAATGCTGATGCTGATGGAGGCGCAGGACGAGAACTGGGAAGAACTCGACATGATCGGGCGCTTCTTTCAGCAGTCGGTAATGAGGCTGCGTTATTCGCCAAAACCCGTGGTGGTCGCGCCGTTTCAGATGGTGTTTGGCGGCGGCTGTGAAATGGTTTTGCACGCAGATCGGGTGCGGGCGTCGGCTGAGACTTACATGGGATTGGTTGAAGTCGGAGTCGGCATCATTCCCGCGGGTTGTGGCACCAAAGAGATGCTGGTGCGCGCGCTCGATTCAATTCCCACAGATATGAAAGACGCCGATCCGTTCCCGTTCGTCAAACGCGCCTTCGAAACAATCGCGCTGGCAAAGGTTGCGACCTCGGCGGAAGAAGCGCGTGGTTTTGGTTTTCTCCGCGATGAAGATTCCATTTCGATGAATCCGGATCGTTTGATTGCGGATGCGAAGAAGGAAGTATTGGCCCTGGCAGCCAGTGGATACGCGCAGCCACAGCAGCGCACAGACATTCTCGCGTTGGGAAATCCAGCCCTGGCAACTCTGAAGCTGGGAGTTCACTTGATGAAACGCGCCGGATACATTTCGGATCATGATGCGTTGATTGGCGAAAAGCTGGCGCGGATTTTGACGGGCGGCGATCTGAATCACGCGACGCGAGTTTCAGAACAGTACTTGCTTGACCTCGAACGCGAAGCCTTCCTTTCGCTGATCGGAACGCGGAAGACGCAGGAGCGCATCGCGCATATGCTGAAGACGGGTAAGCCGTTGAGAAATTGATCTCGGTTGGAGTCATTATCATGAAAGAAGCAGTAATTGTATCGGCAGTTCGCACGGCGGTCGGCAAAGCGCCGAAGGGAACTTTGCGCGACACTCGCCCGGACGAAATGGGCGCAGCGGTAATCCAAGAGGCAATCGCACGCGTGCCCGGACTTGAGGCCTCAGAGATTGAAGACGTGATCATGGGTTGCGCGATGCCCGAAGCCGAGCAAGGGATGAACGTCGCGCGCGCGGCGGCGATTCGCGCGGGCTTGCCGGTTGAGACCAGTGCGATGACGATCAATCGCTTTTGTTCTTCGGGATTGCAGACGATCGCGATGGCCAACGATCGCATTCGCACGAATGGCGCTGAAGTGATTATTGCCGGCGGATTGGAATCGATGTCGATGATTCCGATGGGCGGGCACATCATTCGGCCGAATCCTTATCTGATCGAACATTATCCTGATTTTTATCTGAGCATGGGCTTGGCGACTGAAAACGTCGCGCGCAAATACGAAGTCTCTCGTGAAGAGCAGGATGAGTTTGCGTTGCGTTCGCACAGCCGGGCCGTGGCGGCGCTGGAGGCGGACAAATTCAGGGACGAAACTGTGTCTTTGACTGTTACGGTTGAAGAACTGGACGCCAAAGGCAAGAAGCAGCATCGTGAAATAACTTTCGATAGAGACGAAGGCCCGCGGAGCGACACTTCGGCTGAGGCGCTCGCGAAATTGAAACCTGCGTTTCAGTTTAAGGGAACGATCACGGCCGGAAATTCTTCGCAGATGTCGGATGGCGCGGCGGCTGCGGTCGTAATGTCGGAAGACCGCGCTAAAGAGTTAGGCGCCAAGCCGATCGCCAGACTTGTCGCCTACGCAACTGCCGGATGTCCGCCGGAAGAGATGGGGATTGGACCAGTCTTCGCGATTCCGAAAGCACTGAAGCTCGCTGGTCTGACACTCGATCAGATCGATCTCATCGAATTGAACGAAGCCTTCGCGGCGCAGTCGCTGGCGGTGATCAAGATGCTCGAGCTTAACCCTGATAAGGTAAACGTCAATGGCGGCGCGATTGCTCTGGGTCATCCGCTCGGCTGCACCGGAGCAAAGTTGACCGCATCGATTCTGCGCGAGCTTAAACGTCGTAACGGCCGATACGGAATGGTAACAATGTGCGTGGGTGGCGGCATGGGCGCAGCGGGAATTTTCGAGTTGATGAATTGAAGTTGTGAGTTAAATCGTTGGTTCATCATAGATGAAGGCGCAACCTAAAGGTTGAACTCTGAACTGTGCTGGCCAATGTTCAGAGTCCAAGCTTTAGGTTGCTTTGTTCGAACGATGACAGCTTGAGCGACCCGCGAATCCGGAGTGAGATGACCGCAACTGAGGTCTTCGAATCGGTAAGCAACGGCGGCGTTAGCGACTTTTCGGCGCTGGTCGATGTTCTCAATCAGCACGGTCTCTGGTGTGTCGTCGGTGGGCTCGCGGTTAATTGCTACGTCGAGCCGGTGTTCACAATGGATGCCGATATCGTCGTCGCGTCCTCTGAACTGTCCGCGATTCAAGCCGAATTGATCGCTCGTGGATTTGAAGTAACCGAACACGCGCATTCAATTAAGGCGCAAATGAAAGGTAGTAATCTTAGAATTCAATTTACCATCGACTTGCGTTATCAGGAATTCTTAGCGGACGCGAAGATTAAGAGCGTCTTAGGCGAAGATGTCCCGGTAGCGTCATTAGAAAATATTGTTAAGGGAAAAGTTTGGGCTTGGAACGATCCGAGGCGTCGTCTGTCTAAGCGAAAAAAAGATGAGCTTGATCTGATTAGAATTGGGGAAAAATACCCAGAGCTTCGCGAGTTGATGCCGCGGGTTATTAACGAACAACTCGAACAGAGCTAAATCAACTGCGGAGGAAGAAAAAGCATTATGGCAGCCGTAATCGAACAAAAAGAAATCGTCAAAGGTGGAAGCTTTTTGATTGAAGAGCGCACTCCCGCCGAGATTTTCACGCCGGAAGATTTCAACGAAGAGCATCGCATGATCGCCGACACGACGCGGCAATTCATGGACGCGGAAGTTCTACCGCGCATCGATGAACTGGAAAACAAAGATTGGAAGTTGGCGCGCGAGTTGGTGAAGAAGGGCGCTGAGCTCGGGCTGGTGGGGGCGAACATTCCGGAGGAGTACGACGGTCTCGGACTCGATCAAACCAGCGGCGCATTAATCGCTGAGAATCTCGGGCGGTCGGCTTCCTTTGCGACGACGCTCGGCGCGCAAAGCGGCATCGGTTTGCTGCCAATCGTTTATTTTGGGACTGAAGCAGCGAAGACAAATTATCTGCCAAAGATCGCGGCCGGCGATTTGATCACAGCTTACGCGTTGACAGAGGCGGGCTCGGGCTCGGACGCGATGGCCGCAAAAGCGACGGCAAAGCTCAGTGACGGTGGTCAGAACTACATTCTCAACGGCGAGAAGATGTTCATCACCAACGGTGGCTTTGCTGACATCTACATCGTGTTCGCGAAAGTTGATGGCGACAAGTTCACGGCGTTCATCGTCGAAAGACAGGAGGGCTGCCAGCCCGGCGCCGAAGAGCACAAGATGGGAATCAAGGGTTCGAGTACGACACCGCTAATTCTCGCTGACGCGAAAGCGCCGGTCGAGAATCTGCTCGGCGAAGTCGGCAAAGGTCACAAGATCGCTTTTAATATCCTCAATATCGGACGACTCAAGCTAGGCGCGATGTGTTTGGGCGGCATGAAGCTGGCGCTGACAGAATCGGTGCGGTACGCGAATGAGCGGCAGCAGTTCGGCAAATCGATCTCTTCGTTCGGCGCCATCAAATCGAAGCTCGGTGAGATGGCAATTCGCACGTGGGTCGGTGAGGCAATGACCTATCGCACACTGGGTTTGATCGAAGCTGGCCTGGCGGCCGTCGGAGATTCGAAGGACATGGACGCGCGGCTCAAAGCGATTGAGGAGTACGCGGCTGAGTGTTCAATCATCAAGGTCGCTCTGTCCGAATACTGCGACTACATCACCGATGAGATGGTGCAGATTTACGGCGGCTACGGATATTCGGCCGATTATCCGGCGGAGCGTGCCTATCGCGACACGCGCATCAATCGGATCTTTGAAGGCACGAACGAAATCAATCGCATGTTGATTCCCGGGCGTTTGATGAAGGCCGCGATGAGCGGGCGACTGGCACTGCTACCGGCGGCGCAGGCACTGATGGACGAGATTCTTTCGCCGTCGATGGCCTCATTCGACACGGACGAAAGCTTGTTGGCGACCGAACTGAAGCTGGCTCAGAATGCGAAGAAAGTTGCACTGATGACCCTTGGCACGGCAGCCCAGAAGTTTATGATGGGGCTCGCCGAACAGCAGGAAATTCTAATGGGCGTCGCCGACATCATCATGGATGCCTACGCGATGGAGTCGGCGATCCTGCGGACGGTGAAGTTGGCCAGTGCTCAAGGCGAAAACTCTGCGGCGCGTTACATCGACATGACCCGAGTGTTCTGCAACGACGCGGTTGAGCGGATCGAGATGGAAGCAAAGAACACGCTCGCGGCGATGGCGGAAGGCGATGAGCTGCGCACGTTGTTGGCAGCGCTCCGGCGATTTACGAAGATGACGCCGATCAATACAGTGGCGGCGCGGCAGCGGATTGCGGGTGCGATGATTGAGGCGAACCGGTATGTGTATTGAAGCGCGATTCCTGAGATCTCAGATTTGAAATTTGAGATCTGAGATGGTCCAGCCTAATCACTTTTTCCCATTAAGCTGAGTTCCAATTACTCTCGGGCGGAGGTACGCACATTTGCCCTCACAGCAAAGCCATGTTTTCGTGGCCATGCTGGTACGCGCAATCAACTTGAGAACGCGGTTGTCTCGATCTCCAATAACATCGCGGAAGGATTTGAACGAGGTACGACCCAAGAATTACTCACTTTCATCTACATTTCGCGTGGCTCAGCGGGTGAGACGCGGTCAATGTATTGTTTGATCGAGCAGTTGCCGGAGTTTGAAGATTTCAGATCTGAAATTTCAGATTTGAAATCCAGAGCAGAGAGCACTTCCAGACAGTTGCGAGCGTGGGCGGACTCTTTACAAAATAGCCAGATCCGAGGCGCTCGCTACCTTACAGATCAATCACGGCGTGTCGACAAACAGCGCCAGGAACGCGAAGAGTTCCTCACAGAACTTGAGCAATTCGCAACCGAAAGCCATGAATCTCAAATTTGAAATTTGAGATCTGAAATTCACTATGAAAATCATCCCCATCACCCTTCCCACCCCCTTCTACATCGGCCCCGTCAACGTCTACCTCATCAAAGAAGATCCCGTTACTCTGATTGACACAGGACCTAAAACCAAAGAAACCGTCGACGCTCTGCGCGCAGGATTGCGGCATGCGGGCATCTCGATTTCGGACATCCGGCGCATCGTGCTTACGCACGCGCATGAAGATCATTGCGGCTTGGCGCGGGCGCTGCGCGATGAGGCGAAGGAGGCCAGGGTATTCGTGCACGGTTGGGAGACCGGTCATCGTGCAGGTCGATTGGAATATCAAGAACATCGCCAATTGCTTGTGCGCGCCGGCGTACCGCGCGACGAAGTTGACGCGATGCGGAAGCTTTATGACAACTTTCGCCAGTATGCAGACGCTCTCGACGAGGAGCACTGCAGTGAACTGATTGATGAAGCCGAATTGGAGTTTGAATCAGGCGTCTTGCAGGTCATGCACACGCCGGGCCACACGCCGGGCTCGTGCTCTTTCGTGCGCCACGCCGATCGCACGGTCATCGCCGGCGATTGCGTGCTCAAGCGCATCACGCCGAACCCGATTCTCTCGCCGGATCCGATCGATTCGTCGCGGCGTTTCAAGTCGCTAGCCGAGTATCTGGTAAGCCTGGCCCGCGTGCGGAGCCTGGCGCCGACGCTCGTGTTTGGTGGACACGGTGAGCCGGTTCGCGACTTCGAAGAACTCTTCACGCGCTACCTGCGCTCGATGCGCGAGCGTCAGGCCCAAATCCTCCGGCTTCTTCCTGACAACGGCGGCACGGCCTGGGAAGTTTCGCTCGCGCTATTTCCCGATACTGACGATGTGCATCGGTTCCTCGCCGTCTCCGAATCCGTTGCTCATTTGGACTACCTGCATATGGATAATAAGCTAACGCTCGAAATCAGCGATGACCGCGAGATCTATCGGAAGGTTGACTGATGGAGCGCACGCATCCTGCGTGCGGTACGCTGGCATCCTGCCAGCACTCTTCCGTAAAAAAAAGAGCGAGCAGGAGGTCGGCACTCCCAAGATTTTTGGAACCGGGCGGCCCGCGCGCGCGTGGAGAGTCTAAAATCTTTCCGGAGGACTCTGTACATGACGCGTAACAAACTGACCTTGATGATCGGACTCATCCTTGGTGGCGGACTGCTGGCCGGCGGCATAACTTATGCCCAGGCGCTCGATTCGCCTTTCGCTGAAGCTCAGGAACCCGGCTCTGCCGCACAAACTTTTTCGTTTTTTGTCGATGGCGCCTTCCTGGGAGTTGCCGGCGAGGACATCACCAAAGAAAACATGTCTCGATATGGACTGCGAGAAGTTCGCGGCGTGGGCGTGACGCAGGTAATCAAAGACAGCCCAGCGGAAAAAGCGGGCTTAAAAAAGGACGATGTGATTCTTCGTTTTGATGGCGAATCGGTGACCAGCGTGCGCAAGTTGACGCGTCTGGTTAGCGAGGGCTCAGCCGATCAGACGGTGCGTCTTACGATCAGCCGCGCTGGCGCGGAGCAGGAACTCGGCGTGACGCTCTCCAAGCGCAACATGGGTAACTTACTTGGGCCCCAAATCCGAGACGACGTGTTCCGTGGGATTGAACAGAATTTTCCGCGAATCGAATCGGGCAACGGAGATTTTGTTTTCTCATTTGGGGGCAACCGCCGTATCGGCGTCAGCACGCAGGGGCTGACAAAACAGCTCGCGGATTATTTTGGCGTAAAAGATGGCGGCCTGCTGATCACTTCCGTGACCGAGAACAGTCCGGCGGCGAAAGCCGGGTTGAAAGCCGGCGATGTAATCACAGCCGCCGATGGTGAGAAGGTAACTTCATCGGGAGATCTTACCCGCGCGATTAACAAAAAAGATGACGGTGCCGTCACCCTGACCGTTGTCCACGACCACGGTACACGAACAGTGACGGTAACACCTGAGAAGAATCCGGACCGGCTCATTCGTCCCGGCACAATCGGTACGCGGCGGGTTGTGGTTCCTTCGATTGAAATACCGGCGATCCCCGAAATTAATATTCAAATTCCCCGCATCGTCGTTCCGGCAACACCGGGGATTGACGTCACGGTCCCGAGTAGAGCGCCTCGTCCGGGCCGCGCACGAGTGGTCATCATCTAGTCTGGGGAACTGTTTCAAGGTTACAGTGCCACGAGCGTTTGAGATTGTGCGAAGAGTGGCTATGGGTGTTTAGAGTACCACTTCAGTTGGGTCTTTCGTTGGCAAGCCAAAGCCCGACCGAAGTCGGTACTCTAAACACCGTTTGCCAGAGGCTGGTCGCTACCGCTCGCGGTTCTGTAACGGGCCGCGTATAATTCGCCTCCACGCTGAGCAGCGGAGGCGGAAATCGGTGGCGCAATCTAAACCAGAACAGTCGCGTTTGGTTATTTACGATCTCGCGCGGCAAAACGGGCGCGCGGAGTTTGCCAGAGACGTCCGAAGCGGACTCTCATCTTCTCCGAAGTACCTTTTTCCAAAGTATCTTTACGATGAGCTTGGCTCGCGTTTGTTTGAAGCGATTTGTGAGGTCGATGAGTACTACCTTACCCGCGCCGAAGACCAAATCCTGACGGCATACGCGGACGAAATCGTGCGCGCCGTTCCCAACTGCGCGACATTGATCGAACTCGGTAGTGGCAGCGCTCAGAAAACGCGCAAGATTATTGAAGCGATAATTCGGCGCCGGGGCGAATTGCTTTTCATTCCGATTGATATTTCGGCGTCGGCCCTGGAAGAGAGTTCGCATGCGTTGCTGGATTCCTACCGGAACTTGAAAATCAGCGCCTATGCAGCGGACTACTTTGAAGCTCTGGAAGCCTTGCCGGCACTCGGACCTGATCCGGCGCTGGTACTGTTCCTTGGATCAAACATCGGCAATCTTGAACCGGACGAAGCGGTCGATTTTCTACATGCTATTCGCCGCGTGCTTCGCCAGGAGGATGCTTTGCTCCTGGGAGCAGACCTGAAGAAGGACGCGCGGACGCTGGAAGCGGCTTATGACGACTCGCTGGGAATCACCCGCGCCTTCATAGTGAATGAGTTGGAGCGCATCAATCGTGAACTCGACGCCAACTTTGATCTGTGGGCCTTCGGTCTCAGATCGCTCTACAACGAATCAGCCGGTCGCGTCGAAGTCTATCTTGAAAGTCTGCGCTCGCAGGCTGTCAACATTCGCGGGTTGGATATGTCCGTCAGGTTCGACCTCGGCGAAAGAATCCACATGGAAAACTCTTATAAATTTGACTTGGATAGCCTCAAACTGCTCGGGCGGCAAAGTGACTTCGATTTGGAACGCAGCTGGCTGGATGAAGGAAAACTGTTTAGCAGTAATCTCTTTCGCGTCTCGGGAAGTGTGACCCTCAACGCGCGTTAGCAGCGCTACGCCCAGGCTCGGTGTCGGCCTGCTCTTTCTTTTCCGGTAACTCCAGTCGCACGCTGAGCAATCGCCTGCGTTCCACCTTTTCAACGCGAAATCGCAAGCCATCATGTTCGATGATCTCGCCCGGCTGGAGCACGTGTCCGGCGGCCGTCATCAGGAATCCGCCGATGGTCGTGTAGGTCTCAGATTCAGGGAGCGCGGTTTTTAGACGGCGATTGAGATCTCGTACCGCAAGCGCTCCGTCAAGCAGATAGGTGCGCGGGTCAATCTCAGTAATTTGCTCATTCACTTCTTCGTCATGTTCGTCTGAAATGTCGCCTACAATCTCTTCCAACAAGTCTTCGAGCGTGATAATGCCTTCGACGCCGCCGTGCTCATCGACCACGAATCCGAAATGCGTTTTCTTCCTTTGCATCTGCCGCAAAACGTCTTCCAGCCGCGCAGTATCCACGACGTACATCGGCGGCTGAAGAACGTATTCGAGCCGAAACTCTTCCGGCCGCAAAAGATAAGGCATCAGGTCTTTGCTATGAATGAAGCCAATCACGTCATCCAGCGACCCGCGATACACAGGCAGACGCGAATAACGATTTTGCTCAAATGCGTTCTTGATATCTTCGAGCGAGCAATCGGCCGAGATTGCCGCAATGGCCGGGCGTGGGACCATTGCCTCGCGCACCAGCGTATCTGAGAACTCGAACACGCGGTGGATCAGCCGTCGTTCTTCCGCGCGCAGGTGGCCGCTCTCGCGCGAGATGTCGATTAATTGGCGGAGCTCAGCTTCGCTGTACACGGCCGTGTGTTGCAGCGAAGCCTTCAAACCGAGCAGGCGGCCCAGCGTGGCTCCCGTGCTATTAAAGATCCAAAGCGGAGCGCGAAAGACTTTGGTGAACAATTCCAATGGCCGCGCGACCAACAAGGCCAGTCCTTCGGCGCGCTCGAGCGCAAACATCTTCGGCATCAACTCGCCCAGCACGATGTGCAGAAAAGTGATGGCGGCAAACGCGATGATGATCGCAAATGCGTGGGCGACGTATCCCGCTCTTCCCTCCGCGGCGATGCTTGAGGCTATCGGTTGCAGAAGTGAAGCAACGGTCGGTTCGCCAATCCAGCCCAACGCAAGCGAGGCGATTGTAATTCCCAATTGGGTCGCTGAGATGAACAATGTGGGATTGCCAGTCAAACGCAGCGCGGCCCGAGCGCGCCGGCTTCCCGCCGCCGCCCGAGCTTCGAGACGCGTGCGCCGCACCGACACCAACGCGAACTCAGCGCCTACAAAGAACCCATTGGCGGCGACAAAGAAAAACACCGCCACGAGCTTGGCTACGACTTTGAGTAGAGTTGTTGGGAACGGCGAGCCGCCAACGAGAAAAGCTAAATAATAACTAGCAGGATCATCCATCGTGTTCCGATAGCAGGAGAGGTTCGAAAATCATCCTATCATGAGGCTGGTGGTGATTCATTAAGGGAGCGAGCAAGGGACGATTTTCCATTTGAACCAAAGAATCATTTTCCATTTGTCATTTGATATTTTTCATTTTGGGGAAAACAGTTTGTTTTAGATGGCGGACTTGTCGCCATACGCGAAGGGGGAAAAGTCCCCTTCTAAACGAAGCGGGTGCGCTGAAGATGTTTTCAAATGACAAATGAAAAATGTCAAATGATAAGTGGAAAATGATCAGTGGCTGCCCGCTGCCACAGCTACCCGAGTCTTGGCCACTTCCCGGTGATCGTGCCGAGCACAAGCGTGTTCGAGCGCTTGATCGACACGGGGCTCGATCCTGCATTCCGGTTGTCGACAAACCGCGGCCAGCTCCGAAATGACGAGGTATCGTGAACGTTCGAGCATACGCTGCTCGCGGAACGAAAGGGGTTTGATATGGCTGAGATAGTTGAGATGTTTGAGCACTCCGGCAACTTCAAAAATGTCGCCGGTGCGCATCTTCTCGGAAAAATCCTTGAAACGATCTTTCCAATCGTTGGGGGGCGTCGCAAAATCAGTGGCGAGAGCTTTGAAAAGAATGTCGCACTCGCCCGAAGAGATCGGACGACGCAGCCCGACCTCGGCAGCATTGGACACAGGTACCAAGACCAGCGAATTCGTCGCTGCCAGCCGAAGCGTGTAGAAAGGAAGCGCCACCGC
The DNA here is from genome assembly GCA_003222835.1 of Acidobacteriota bacterium. Next base: position 12,233 of record QHXE01000339.1, read on the forward strand.
TCCGATCTGCTTCTGTTCGATTTGTTCGATTACGCCGATACCGTGATTGGGATAAACAACCTTCTGGCCGACCTTGAAGCCCACCTTATCACCTCCGAAGAATCTTACAAGCACCAGGCAAGTCGCATTGTGCGGCTCATTGACAAAAAGCTTTTCGCGAGATTGCTGTTCGGGATTGTCCTTGAACTGGTTTGAGTCTAGCAAGCACTCTGGCTAAGCGTCAAGCGCTGCGAGAGCCAATTCTGCAGCCGGCAAAACCTGGACCACAAGCAATCACTTTCCCATCTTTATTCCCTCTCCCTTTGCCAGAGGGTCAGGGTGAGGGCTGAGCAGCAAACAAAACACGTCGTCGCTCTTCTGCTGTCGAGGTGTGCCCAGAAGAGGAAAAATGAAAAAATAAAGCTTTGCCATGGCAGCTAAGCCCTCACCCTCACTCTGTAAAGGGAGAGGGAATACAGTGCTTGCTCCAATGGCAAATGAAAAATGACAAATGGAAAATAGTCTTGCTCCTGGCGCGGTGCGAAGAGAGACTTTCCCTTAACCGGCATAGCTTTCGTCCTGCTCGATCTTTGAAAGCACCCAATCGAATTCGCCGGATGTGATCTTCCCGCCGCAGAACTCGCAAATTCCGCTCGCATTCACCTTCAACGGCGCGCCGCAGTTTGGGCAATTGAGATCGGCACGCGCCGGCCCAGGCTTGGCTTTGGCGTAGCGAATGAAGGTCCAGTACTCGCTCCAGCGACGCACGTGTTTATTCGATCCAGCCACGACCCTTCCATTAGTATCCACCGTGTAATCGTAACCTTGCGCGAAGACACGCAGCGTGATCGAATCATAGAATGAATCTACTTTGATCTTCACCGGCTGCATCGCGGTGATTTGACATTGATCCAGAGCGTTACGGAGTCCCTGCGCCTTATATGCTTCGATCCAGAAACGATGCATTTGAAAGATGTTGTCGGTTTCATGCGGCCGCGCGCGCTCCCAATTCAAAGACGACCAAGCTTCCTGCAATTCGTTGAAGATTAGCCGGGCGCGCGCCTGAAAATCGGCCCAGGAAAACTCCGGGCGGTTCTGTTCAAAAGCCGCCCGCACCGCCGGGAAGTTGGGCTGAGTGATCGTCGGATAATCCGTTCCCACTTCCGGCACATCGGAAGTCAGCAACGGCCCTTTCGCTTCACGGTTCAGCGTGGTTATCTCGCGGACATACCATTGAAATTCGCCGCTGTCTATCTTCGTTCCGCAGAAGGCGCAGGCGCCGGCCGTGTCTTTCTGCAAGGGAGCGCCGCAACGCGGACAATGAAGCGCCGTCGCTTGTTCTGGCGTGGGCGAAAGCACGTCGCGCTTTCGTTCCAGCTCCCAACGCTCACGGACGTAATAACTCATCTCGCCGCGCGGGTCGCCCTCGCGAGGCGTGAATTCCGTGTAGTTGGCGTCGAATTCAATACTGATGCAAAGCGTCGGACTCGCCAGGCCGCGCACGTCCGCAACCTGCATCGCGCCCACGATGATTCCCTGTACCGCTTTCAGGTTTGGCGCATTGAGCTGCAAAAGCGACGCGCGCGCTTGTTCGCTCAAATAAGGAGAGAGGAGATCGAGCGCTTTCGGGCCCTGCCCACGCGCTTCGTGAGCGCGACCGTATAGCGCGTAACAAAAATCTGTGAAGATTATTTCCGAGAAGTTTGGATCAAAGCGTCGTAATTGATTGAACTCGCGCTGGAAACCCGGTTGTCGCGCCGGGGCTGCAGCCGCGCCTGACACCCCGAGAATGGACGACGAAGTAGCGGCGATAGTCTTTTTCGATGGTCGCGTGAACCAATAGATCACAAGTCCGATGACAATGATGTCGACCGGAATCCCGATCACTGGATGTTCGATCGTCAGCCAAAGCAGGAACCTGATTAGCAAATAGATAAGCGCGCCGGCGCCACCGCCACCCCCGCCGTGACCTCCGCCGCCTCCATACGATCCGCCGCCGCCGACACGCGCGAAGACATCCGCCGCAAAGACGGCGGTTAGGCATATCGCAACGCCAACCGCTTCGGCCTTTCTTAAGTTGGAAAGCGTTCGTTGATTCATCTCGAATGCGGTCACATTCCCGCCGTGGCTCTAGGCCAGCGCTGACTGCGCCGAGTCAGACTGAAATTCTCGGATATTATTTCAGTTCAATGCGCGCGCCATCAGCTAACTCGTTAGGATTCTCGCCGGTAGGCGGCATATGTTCTGCGAGCACACGCCCCAAATCGCGCACGGCCTTCACGAGTTTCTCCGAGTCAGGATTCTGCGCTATCTGCTTTAGCTCAAAGACAGAATGGTTCCATTTCAGAGGCGGCACCGCTTTTAGTATTCCACGATCGGCAATTACTTCGAGGCGTCGCTCCAGCAGCGAGAGATAAATCAGCAAGCCGTTCTCCGCATGCGTGTTGGCAATGCCGGCCTCGTAGAACATCGCCGCAGCGCCATTGCGCGCAGCCTGGGCACGAAAGTTTTTGGCAGTCAGGAGGCGCCGAAGCAAGTCGCTTCGCGAAGAAAGAAAAGCTCCGGCGACGAACAGTAGAATCACATCGATCGGAACCCAATAAGTGTGAAACTCAAAAGGCGAGAGCAGGACGAAGATTAATCCAATCAGCGCAACGATCGCTCCGCATAGATAATCGGCATGCCGATAGATTCCCGAGCGACCGCGCACTACAATCACAATTTCGGCGTCAGTGTCTTTCTCAATGTCGCGGACGGCTCTGGCCAGCGCATCGCTAGCCGCTTGATCGAATTTCGCGCGTTTCATGACTTAATTGAAAAGTAAGTCTAGCATAAGAGGATGTCCGACAAACTGAAGTTTTCGCGGACATGCGAACGGCCCAGCAAGGTTACTGGGCCGCCATCGTCTGCATGCTCCAAAGCGCCAACTATTTGAAGCTGCTTAATGCCTCAGCTTCGTCGTCATAAACGTCAAAGACCGTCAGCAGTTTCGTGATTACGAGCAAGTCCTGGACTTTCTCGGTCAGGTGCAGCAGCTTGAGCTGGCCGCCGCTGCGACCCGCCGTCGTGTAGTTGGCAATCAATTCACCGATGCCGCTTGAATCGATGTACTTCACCCCAGCCAAATTCAAAAGGATCTTCTGATTGCCGCCGGCAACCAGACTTCGAATCGCGCCACGCAAGGCGGTGGCGCTGTCGCCGATGCGAACTTCGCCATCGAGATCGAGAATGGCGACATCGCCGGCCTGTCTCTCTTTTATGTTTAGTTGAGCCATAACTGAAAACCTCCGAGAAAAACTCTGCCAAGATTTGAATTCAAACTTCTGCTGCTCGGGCAAATGTCACTTGAAGCTGCTGAGCGCCTCGGCTTCGCTATCGTAAGCGTCGAAGACAGTCAAAAGCTTCGTAATCGTCAAGAGGTCTTGCAGCTTCTGGGTCAGGCTGAGCAGTTTGAGTTGTCCGCCCTCCTTATTAATCGCCGTATAGCTCGAGACCAACTCGCCAATGCCGCTGGAATCAATGTAACCAACGCCTGCCAAATTCAGCAGAAGTTTCTTCTTTCCTTCTTCCAGCAAGCGGCGCACGGCACTACGCAACGCGACGCTGCCTTCGCCAATCGTGATACGGCCATCCATATCGAGAACCGTCACGTCGCCGGCCTGTCGCTCGCGGATGTTAAGTTCTGCCATGATTCTCTTCTTCTCCTCTTTCGGGTATGAGATCTGGAATCCTTAAATCTGAAATCCGTTTGTTCTTTGTACTTTGTACTTGGTTCTTTTTCCACCCAAACACAAAGTACAAAGCACAAAGAACATCTTCTGGATTCAGAACCGTTTGACCATATGCAGCGTGGTGCCGCCTTCAGGCCGCGATGACCACTGCACCTCATCCATAAAATTTCGCATCAGAAAAATCCCCCGCCCTGATGTCTTCAAGAGATTCGCCGGTTCAGTCGGATCGGCCACGCTTGCCGGATCGAATCCTTCGCCTTGGTCTTTTATCTCAATCTCAAGCGCGTGGCCCACGCAATTAACTGTTACTTCGATTGACTTCGTTTCGTCCTGCTTATTGGCATGCACGATCGCGTTGGTCACTGCTTCGCGCACGGCGATGTCGATGCCAAAGGCGGCTTCGTCTCCGACGCCGCAGCTCTGCAAAAAGCTCGCCACGGCGGCAGCAGCCTCGGCAACCGCCTCGATGTGGCTGGGCAAAACGAGTCGAGTCGTTTGGTCGGTCACAAAAGGCGCAGTCACTTTCGCCGGGAATCGCTTCTAACTGCTGCAAGTAATAACTAACGGAAGACGGACGTGTAACATGCTCGCTGGCTGTGTGTCAAGAAAGTCAGTTAAGATTCTTTCGTGATCATTCAACCGGCAAAGAAAATCCGCGGACGTCTAACGGTTCCCGGAGACAAATCCATTTCTCACCGGGCCGCGATGGTGGCGGCACTGGCGGAAGGCAGTTCTCAGATTACGAACTTTTCGACGAGCCAAGATTGTGCAGCTACCTTGGCTTGTCTGGAACAACTTGGAGTCTCGATCGAGCGTGACGGTAGCGATCTTTTGATTCATGGGGTTGGGTTGAATGGCTTGCGGGCGCCGGCTGGGCCACTTGATTGCCGAAACAGTGGTACGACGATGCGTCTGCTAGCCGGAATTCTCGCTGGACAGAGTTTCAAGACAGAACTTACCGGGGACGCATCACTGCGTTCGCGTCCGATGCAACGAATCATCGAGCCACTCGAGATGATGGGCGCGCATATTTCGTCCCACGAAGGACGTGCGCCGCTGGCGATCGAGGGACGCCAGCCGCTTCACGCAATAACTTATAAGTTGCTGGTGGCGAGCGCCCAGGTGAAGTCGTGCGTGCTGTTAGCCGGACTCAACGCCGACGGACGAACGGAGGTTATTGAGAACGACCCGACCCGCGATCATACCGAACGAATGCTGAGTTACTTTGGCATTCCCGTCGAAACCGGCAAAGCTGAGCGTGAGGGCGAAAGCGCGAGTTTTGCCGCAGTCTCTGGCCCGGTCAGCTTCATGGCCCAGGACGTTTCGATTCCTGGAGACATTTCTTCCGCCGCCTATTTTCTGGCCGCCGCAGCCTTGATGCCCGGCTCCTCAATCGAGATTGGTAATGTAGGCATGAATCCTACTCGGGCCTCTTTCTTGAATCAGTTACGCGCGCTTGGCTTTGACGTTACCGTCAGCGGAACTCGTGAAGAAAGCAACGAACCCGATGGCGCGGTTAGCATTCACGGTGCAGAAGAACCGCGACATCCGGCGGACTTTCAGCCACCATTCTTGATTGATGGTTTGAGGATCGCTCAGTTGATCGATGAACTGCCTCTACTTGCCGTCGTCGGTTCGCAGATCGAAGGCGGCCTCGAGATTCGCGACGCGGCAGAGCTGCGCGTCAAGGAATCTGATCGGATTGCGACCACCGCAGGCGGCCTGCGAGCGATGGGCGCAGAAGTCGAGGAATTCGATGACGGCTTGCGGGTTACGGGTCCGGCTCGATTGCGCGGAGCGGAGATCGATTCGCATGGCGATCACCGGATCGCCATGGCGTTCAGCATCGCCGGATTGATAGCTGAAGGAAAAACGGAAATCAAGGATGCTGATTGCGTTGCCGTCTCTTTTCCGGAATTTTTCGGCCTGCTCAATTCCCTGATTGAGTAGCGCAAGCTGACAGCTCGCGCCAAATCCGTGCAATGAGAGATCGTCGCATCGTCATTGTTGGCTTCATGGGCTGCGGCAAGACTACAGTCGCCCGGGCGCTGGCCCAGCGACTGGGCCGCGAAATGATCGATCTGGATTCGTTCATTACCGAGAGCGAGGGCCGGTCGCCTGCCAGGATCATCGAAGAAGATGGCGAGCCGGCGTTTCGTGAAATAGAGACTCACGCGCTTCGCGACGTTCTGAAGCCGGACGACGCGCGTGTGATCGCGCTCGGCGGCGGGGCGTGGACCATCGCAGCGAATCGTGCCCTCGTCGCGCAAAATGATTGCCTGAGCGTGTGGCTCGACGCGCCATTTGAATTGTGCTGGGAAAGAATCACCTCGAGCGGCGATAAGCGGCCGCTCGCACCCGATCGCGAGAGTGCTCGAAAACTTTACGATTCAAGGCGCAGCGGTTATCAACTCGCAAAGCTGAGAGTGCCCCAAGACCGCGCGAGTGCAACACACGACCTTGTCTCTGCCATACTGAATGCTGCGGTCGCGGAAGGGTAAGTGGGAGAGTGAGCATGCCTTTCAAGCCTGACGAATTTCATCAGGAGTTAAGATACATCGCTGGGCTTAATCACTCTCAGCGCAGCCAATATATCCGGAACAAGCAGCTGCAGATCTTCAAGACGGTTACTGCGGGCTCGCAATACCACAAACCCAATCACCATCGAGTTCAAATTCTGCTGGTAACGAATTCCCTTGTCCACAGTGATAAAAACGTCGAATTCAGACTCAGCAAGTCTGATCAACGGCCCATTGACCGGTGCTGGCCCAGCCTGCTTGCGGCACGGTTTGTACTTGATGGTCCTCAAGGTATCGAGCAAGCGGGCGAGGCACACACTCGTCTAGCAGGATCTTCATTAAGCGGCGGCGTCAAATTGATCTTTTACTTCTTCAAGCAAGGCGACTACTTGATCGTGCTTAACCGTTGGGAAATGGTCAAGAAACCTCTCGACTGTGTCACCCGCTGCGAGATAATCAAAAAGCGTTGAGACTGGAACACGGGTGCCGCGGAAAACGGGAGCACCTCCGAGAATATCAGGAGAGATCTGGACCGTAGACCTTACGGCGGATCGAAATTTTTCTTCGGGCATAAACCCTCACTCTCAAAGTGAATACTATCATAATGACACTAGTCACTCACTCCTTTTTCCTTTAATCTTTCTTCGTGGACAAGTTTCGCATTCGTGGCGGCAATCCGATTAAAGGTCGCGTCTCGATCAGTGGCGCGAAGAACTCTGCCTTGCCTTGCATGGCGGCAGCGATCCTCACGTCGGAAACGGTCACTCTCCATAACATGCCGTATGTTCGCGACATCATCACGATGCGGCGATTGTTGGAAGACATTGGCGCCACCGTGTTGACGCCGGAACTACGCACGCACAAGATTTCCACTGCGCATGTCGAGTTGATGGCTGCTCCCTACGAACTAGTGAAGACGATGCGTGCGTCGGTGTTGGCGCTCGGTCCTCTACTGGCTCGATTTGGCAAAGCGCGGGTTTCGCTGCCCGGCGGTTGTGCTATCGGAGCCAGGCCGATCGACCTGCACCTCGCGACTTTGACAAAACTCGGCGCGGAAGTTTTTCTTGAAGCGGGCGACGTCGTTGCGCGCGTTCCGAAAGATGGATTGACCGGCGCGGATATTCTTTTCGACAAAGTCTCGGTGACTGGCACCGAGAACTTGATGATGGCGGCGACGCTTGCGCGCGGCAAAACGACGATTCACAACGCCGCGCGCGAACCCGAAATTGCCGATCTCGCCGAACTCTTGAACAAGATGGGCGCGCGTGTTCGTGGCGTCGGCACGCCCACGATTCAAGTTGAAGGCGTCGAAGGGCTTAGCGGTGCGGAACATACCATTATTCCCGATCGCATCGAGACTGGGACCTTCATCGCGGCCGGAGCAATTACGAAGGGTGAGTTGGAAATCAAAGATTGCCGGCCGGAACATCTGTCAGAAGTGATTACCAGGCTACGCGCAGCGAGCGTCGAGATTGATGAAATCAACCAAAGTACTCTGCACGTGCGTTGTTCTAATCGTGGATTGAAAGCGTCTGATCTGAGCACTGAACCCTATCCCGGTTTTCCCACGGACATGCAAGCGCAATTTATGACGCTGATGACTCAAGCGCAGGGACGTTCGGTAATCACGGAAACCATTTTCGAGAATCGCTTCATGCATGCTTCAGAACTCCAGCGCATGGGCGCGAGAATTCAAATTAGCCACGACCAGGCGATTGTCGACGGGCCGGACAAATTGATTGGCGCGCGGGTTCAGGCTTCCGATTTACGCGCTTCGGCTTCGCTGGTCCTGGCCGGCTTGATTGCCGAAGGCGAAACTTTGATCGATCGCGTCTATCACATCGATCGCGGATACGAAAGGATTGAAGCCAAACTGAAGGAAGTCGGCGCCGACATCGAGCGCGTGCGCGAATCAGTCACGGCGCCGCTCGCGCCCGTGGGCCAGGATGCTGCCGGCGCATGACGCGAGTAAGACCGTGCAGTATGTGATACCATCGGCATTTCGACGTTGACCAGTACTACCGCCTGGCGGAGGTAGGAGTGCTAAGGCCAGACGACCGCGTCGAGTTGATCGAAGGAGAGATCGTCAAGATGAGTCCGATTGGCAGTCTGCATGCAGCGTGCCTGCGAGTTCTACATGTAGAGTTGAACGAACTCTTTGGACGTAAGTACATAGTCAGCGTCCAAAGTCCCGTGCGGTTAAACGACTTTTCAGAACCCGAGCCAGATCTGGCCTTACTAAAACCGCGCGACGATTTCTACGCCGAGCGTCATCCGACACCAGAAGATGTCGTGCTGATCATCGAAGTGTCTGACACTACGATTCTGTCCGATCGCAACGTGAAGATCCCGCTGTACGCCCGCGCCGGAATTCCTGAAGCGTGGCTGGTAAACTTACCCAAGAAGATGATTGAGGTCTACTACGACTTGGTAGAGAATCGGTACCGAAAATGTTTGAAGTTCAAGCGCGGAGAAGTCCTGGTTTCACCGACCGTTCCCGGTCTTTCATTGAAAGTTAGCGAGATTATCGGCTAGTCTGTGACCCGAAAACATGAGCGAACAAGATTGCCTTTTCTGCAAAATCATCAATGGCAACGCTGCGGCCGATGTCGTTTATCAGGACAACCGCTGCGTCGTCATTCGCGATATTAATCCGCAAGCGCCGACGCACGTGCTGGTCATTCCGCGTGAACACATTGAATCTCTCGACGATGCTTCGCAGAAAGACGAGATTCTGCTTGGTCACCTATTGCGAATCTCCGCGAGAGTCGCGAACGAGCATGGACTAAGTGATAGCGGCGGTTATCGCGCCGTAGTCAACACCGGACGCGGCGCAGGCCAATCAGTGTTTCACCTTCACGTTCATGTGCTTGGCGGCCGCGAGATGACCTGGCCTCCAGGCTAAGGGCCACTTTTTAGAAGCAGTTCACGGCTCCTCATACCGGAAGCAACTCGGGTTGTTTCAGGCGCAGATCCGCTCGCCCTTTCATCCATTCAATAATGTCTTCGATCCCGCCAAGCTCGCCGTCAGAGATCGGCAACGCCCCCTTGTTTGCGAGTTCTTTATTCCCAGGCGTAACGTTCGCATTCGATCGAACAAAGACGGGACACCAGTTCGCCCTCAGCGCTTCGACGGCTCCCGCCCACGTGCCGCCTTTTTGATAATCGCTCGAGACGATGACTGCATAATCCGCCGCGCCATAGATGATTTTGTTTCGGCCCATTGCCGCGCCTACAGAAAAACCATTGTCGGGACGGTAAGGAGTCAACAAAACGAGCCGGCCATCTGCGACCAGCTCACGAACATCAGGTTGCCGGATTGACTTCGAAAGACTGTCCGCCAGGACCCCAGCAGCATGACCGCCGGAATCCAACCCAGCCTGCATTGAAATGCGATCGGTGCCGCGTGCACCTCCGGAAACAACTGTGACCGAAGCTCGCGCGCACATCGCTCCTAATTGCTTTGCAAAGTCCTCACCGGGTTCGTCGAGGTTGCGAGAGCCCACAACTGCGACCGCCAGCTGCTGAAGAATCGTTAGCTCTCCGGCTCCAAACAACACCGGGGGTGCCTGATGCTTGAGCGTATTCCGAATGCGCGCCGGATAGGCATCGTCTGTGCGCGTCACACACCAGATGCCAGTGTCGGCCAAGTTCTCTAACTCAACCGCCATGGCTCCTCCCCGCGTGAGCAAGCTAACGATCCGCTCCGCCTCAGAAAGTACAAGTCCCAGTTCCTTTGCCAACTCATGAGCTGCCACGCCCAGCAATGCAGAAGGACGCCTTAAATCCGAGGCGCCGATCTTCTGCGCCAGCCCGTTCCACTCTTTCAAAGTGAGCGCTGTGGCATCATGCTCTTCGCTCAATCCGAGTTGCGAACACAACATGACTATGGCCATGCCGTCTTCGCTCAATAGTTCACGCGTGTCATTCATGAGTCACCCGGGGTCGCCTTTGCCAGCGCGAAAGGAAACACTGGCCCGCTACCATTTATGCGCAGCAGTGCGCCCACCATAGTCAAAGTCCAACCTGAGTCAATTACATCATCAACCAGAATCACTGGCGCTGTCAGAATATCACGCTCGATCGAAAATGCTTCAAGCAAGTTGCGCACTTGCTGCGCGCTGTTTTCCATTCGTTTCTGCGGTTCAGTTTCGCGAATCTTTTCGATTGCGGGCCGAAATGGAATATTGAGTTGCTGCGCTAGTCGGTGGGCAAAATCTCCGACCAGCAATGGATTTCGTTTTGATGGAACACAAGTGATCCATTCAGGCACAGGCTGTAGCTGCCAGCGATCACGAATCATCCTTGCCGCCGCCCTGACCAACAGATCGCTGAAGTGCCGCGCCTTGTACTTACCTTCCGCCACCACCCGACCCCAACCAGCATCGCCGTAGATGCACAACGCCCGACCTTCTTCCAGTCGCAGATGATCGGGAATCGTTGTCTTGGCTTTTCCCTCTTTTGACAGTGCTATGGCTTCAGGCATTGCTTGTTGTATCTGATTAAGTGTAGCGCTTGGCCATTGTTTGCGCGGCTCTATGCTTACCGTATCTCCTCGCAAAAACTCTATGGCGCTGCGGGCCAGGTCAGCAGGCGCCGACTGCCGCTTCGTGCGGCCAGTGCAGTTCATGCATTTTCCGCAGCGAGCAGGCTCAGGATCGTCAAGAGCGCGCGCCAGGAACTCCATCAAACAACCCGAATGATCGACATAACGTTTAATTTCGTCCAACTCTGTGCGCCGATTCGCCGTCACTTGCTCAGAGCGCAACAAGTCAGGCGTCCACGCGTTCGGTGTCCGCACATAGACTTTCTTGTCCCTTGTAACTGCGCCATCGACCTCTAAGAGCTTCAACGCTTTCTCAATCACTCCCCTTCGACAATTCAATCGGCCCATAAGTTCATTTATGCTCGCGCCGGCGCCGCGCTCAAGTTCTCGCAGTACTTGCAGCATCCTTTCCGCGGGCGGAAAGGCAGAGCGGATGAAATAGTCCTGAATCTCGTCGTCCTCGCGACCGCTCAGAAGAATCCCGTAGGCCTCGTCCACCGCGCGACCGGCGCGGCCTACTTGCTGATAGTACGCAATGACTGATCCGGGCCTTTGAAAGTGAATGACAAAACCGAGGTCAGGTTTGTCAAAGCCCATTCCCAATGCGACCGTTGCCACTAACGCCTTGCACTCGTTTGCCAACAACATGTGCTCTGATTCTAGTTTGTCTTCCCTCTCAACGTCTGAATGATATTCGCGTGCCGCGATGCCGTTTTGTTGTAGCCAGGCCGCTACGCGGCGCGTGTCTGAAATCGTCAGGCAGTAGATGATGCCCGAGCCGGGAAGTTTGGGAACGAAGTGGGCTAACCAAGCCAATCGCTCGCTCTGGTCGCTTAGCTTGATGTTGAAAAGTTTCAAGGAAGCGCGGATCAAGGGTCCGCGTTGCACTTGCAGGTTGCGCATCTGCGCGACCACATCCTGCACCACACGGTTATTGGCAGTCGCAGTAGTGCACACAACCGGCACGCTCGACGGCAGTCGCTCGAGCACGCGAACGATTCGCCTGTAGTCGGGTCTGAAGTCGTGTCCCCAATCTGATATGCAATGGGCCTCATCAACGATGAACAAGCCGATGCTGTTCTGAAAACGGGGCAGCACCCCTCGAAGAAACTCTGCGTTCGCTAAGCGCTCAGGCGAAATAAGCAGGATATCGCACTCGTTTCGTATTAGCGCGGCCTGTGCAGCCTCCCATTCGTCACGGTTTTCACTGTGAATCGTGACTGGCCGCAAGCCGATGTTTCGCGCGGCCTCGATTTGGTTTCGCATTAACG
>QHXE01000340.1 GCA_003222835.1 Acidobacteriota bacterium
GCTCCAAGGAAACGGATTGCCGGAAGGCCTTCTGGGTCGCATCGGGATCGACGTCTGCCAGTCTAATCCGAATGTCGTCTATGCGCAGATTGAAGTTGGCACCAGCAACGGCACCGGCGGCGAAGAACCGGTAGTGGGTGGAGGTCAGGGCGGAGCAAGCCCGACGCCCACGCCCTCTCCCGGCGCGGCGGCCACGGCATCACCCACTCCCACTCAGCCTGATCCGAAGAAGTCAGGCGTCTGGCGCTCGGACGATAAGGGAAAGACTTGGCGCGTGGTGGCCAGTTGCTTCAACGCGAACAACTGCACAGAGAACAATCGCCCAATGTATTACAGCCAGATTCGCGTCGATCCCAGCAATCCTGATAACGTCTTCGTTGGTGGGCTCAACTTTAGCAGGTCAACGGATGGCGGCAAGACTTTCAAATCGCTGCAACCGGGAATCGCGCACAGCGATCATCACGCGGTCTGGATCGATCCAAAGAACGGCAAACACCTCCGCATCGGAAACGATGGCGGCCTGGACGTGAGTTATGACCAGGGTGACACGTGGGAATTCGTGAACACGATTCCGGCGGCCCAGTTCTATGCAGTTGCTGCCGACATGCGGAAGCCTTATTACGTTTACGGCGGCTTACAGGATAATGGTTCGTGGGGCGGTCCCAGCCAGACACGTAATCAACAAGCCGGCATCACCAACGCTGACTGGTTCCGCATCGGCGGTGGCGATGGCTTCTATGCTCAGGCAGATCCTTCTGATCCTTACATTCTTTATTCCGAGTCGCAGAACGGCGCGAGGAATCGCATCGATCTGCGCACCGGGCGCTCGCAAAGCATTCGACCGCGCACGGCCCAACGCCGTGGAGCCGGCGGAGGGCGCGGTCAAGGCGGTGGTGGTCGACGCGGTGGCGGAGATGCACCGGCAGCGGCTGATACGGCCAACGCCTCAGCTCAAGATCCGCAAGCGGCACTGGCAGCACTCATCGCCGCAGGTGGTGGTGGGTTCGGCGGTTTTGGCGGTGCGAACCTCGCGACATCAAACGTCGTCCCCGCGCCGGCTGAAAACGAACAATATCGCTTCTATTGGAACACGCCGCTCGTAGTGTCGCCGCATAATCCTCGACTGCTCTATGCCGGAGGTAATCGGCTTTTCAAATCGCTCGACCGAGGCGACACCTGGACAGCCACGATGGATCTGACGAAGCACATCGATCGCAACACCCTTTCGATTATGGGCGTTAAAGGCAGCGCGCCGATGGCTTCGAAGAACGACGGCTATACCAGCTACGGATATGTAGTCACAGTCGCCGAGTCGCCGATGGTTCCCGGCATCTTGTGGGCCGGAACTGATGACGGAAATGTGCAAGTTAGTCGCGACAGCGGCGCGACCTGGACAAACGTCGCGAAGAACGTTCCCGTGCTGGCCGATAAGGCGCGTGAGCTTTATCACATCACTCGCATCGAGCCATCGCATTACGATGCCGGTACAGCCTATCTCGCGGTCGACGGGCATCGCTTCGACGATCTGAAGCCTTATTTATTTGTAACCCGCGACTACGGCGCTACCTGGACCTCGATCGTTAGCAATCTGCCTGCGTTGGGCAACGTCAATGTGATTCGCGAAGATCCGAAGAACAAGGAACTGCTTTATGCAGGTACGGAATTCGGCCTCTTTATTTCGCTTGACGGCGGCAAAGAGTGGAAGGTATTCATGTCGGGCCTGCCAAGGATTCGGGTTGACGATATTCTGGTGCATCCGCGCGACAACGATCTCATTATCGGCACCCATGGCCGCGGCATCTACATTCTGGACGACATCACACCGTTGCAGACGCTTTCGAGCAAGGTCACGGATGCGGACGCGTTTCTGTTCGAAGTTCGCCCGGGCACGCAGTGGATGAATGACATCCGTTTGAGTCGCTACAGTGGCGGCTCGAAGCTGTTCCGCGGCACCAACCCCCAACCGGGCACCGCAATTAGTTACTATCTAAAGTCCGCGCCCTCAGCCGACGTGAAGATCACGATCTCTGATTATTCAGGCAAAGTGATTCGCAACCTCGTGGGGACGAAAGACGTTGGCATCAATCGCGTGCAGTGGAACTTGCGCGGTGATCCTCCGCCACGCCCGGCCAACCTGCCACCTGGATTTGGAGGTGGCGGTGGAGGCGGCGGCGGCGGTGGTGGCTTCGGCGGCTTCTTCAACCTCGGCCCCGTTATTGACCCGGGGGCTTACAACGTGAAGTTGTCGGTGAACGGAAAGGACTACGCGACGAAAGTTGTAGTGGAGACCGATCCGGGAATGACGCCTTAGTTTCGTGTGACGATCATTTTAAAGGCCCGCAGCGCTCCAGGCGGCGGGCCTTTGTCTTAATAATTCTTCGCCACTCAGCGTTCATCTCATAGCGGAAGAAACTGAAGGATGTTCGTCCATTCTTCAGCTTCAGATGCTTCCCAGATCATTATTAATTCCTCGGCTGCTAACTTGAGCGGCAAGAACTGTGAGAGCACAAACACCCCAGGGCTTTCTTGCCTGCCTATAAAAGTGGCGAAGTGGACCGGCATAGTAGTGCGGTCGTGTGTTACTACAATACGTCCTTCGGCAGCCGCAGTCGCCAAGACCTCAGGATCGTTAAGAGTGCGGATTTGCGCTTCATCTGCCGTTTGAAAATCAATTGCGCGCTGCCCTCTCCGTACAGCCCGCACAATTCGTTGATTCAAATCCGCGTCAGCCTGAAATCTGATTCTCATTTAGTCTGATTTCAAATTGATCGCGGGCTCGGCTCGACGCTGCTTGTGGGCCATTAGCTTCTCGTAGAGTTGCGGCTTTGTGGCCCGCAGTTGTTCAATATGCTTCTGGCGCAACACTTCGTATTCGGCTTCGCTCAAACGCAGGTATTCATCGATCTCGTCCTGATGGGCTAAGTAAAAGGCAAGCGCACCATGGACCTGTTCCAACGTGAGCACAGGAAACTCATCAACAATGCTTTCGGGCGAAAGGCCGTTATGCCAGGCGTAAACGACTGAGTCTAGAGAAACTCGCGTTCCCATCAGACGATATGCCCCATTAGTTTTAGAAACATATTCTTTACTCATAATCTGTCTCCAATACGGGATTGTAACTCACTGAGACTGTCAAAATCACTGATTACAGAGAGGGGGCGTCCTTCTTTAACTGATCGCCCGCGCAATCACGCATTTTAGATAATGCGTCTCGGGCACGCCTAGCAGCACTGGATGATCGCCTGATTGTCCGCGCTTCTCGATGATTTGCACGCGACGACGAGCATCAAGCGCGGCTTCGGCGATAATGCCGAGGAACATTGCCTCGCTCAGGTGATAGGAACAGGTGCAGGTAACCAGGATGCCACCGGGGTTGAGAAGCTTCAACGCGCGGAGGTTGATTTCTTTATAGCCGCGAGCTGCTGCGGTTACACTCGACCGATTTTTGGCAAAGGCCGGCGGATCGAGAACGATCGTGTCAAAGTTTTCACCGGCCGACTCCATTTCGCGCAACGCATCGAACACATTAGCCGCGCGAAATTCAACGTTGCGTGCGTGGTTGAGTTCAGCGTTGCGTTGCGCGGCAGCGATGGCGTCAGCCGAGATATCTATGCCGAGCACGCCATCGCAGGCCGATGCGATGTGCAGCGCGAAACCACCATTGAAGGTGAAACAATCAAGCGCGCGCCCATGAGCGAGACTACGCGCGGCCAGATAATTTTCGCGTTGATCGAGGAACGCGCCGGTCTTTTGCCCGCTCAGCGGCGAGACAGAAAAGCGAATCCCATGTTGATTTATCTCGATGCCAGAAGTTACAGAACCGCGAGCGGTAGCGCCCGGATCAGACGATTTCGGATTGCGGATTTCGGATTGCGGATTGATGAACTCCTCGTCTGTTCTAGATCCGAAATGGTACGTTCCGGTCGCTACCTTTCGCGGTTCTGTAACGCGCTCATAAAGCACGCCGGTGCGCAATTCCAGTCCTTCAAATTCGCGCACGCGCCCATCGTTGCGCTCGACAACTATCTCCGGCTTAAACTCTTCCATCAGCAAATCAACCAAAGTACTCTTCAACCGTTCCGCACCCTGAGATAATGTCTGTATCACGAAAACTTGATTATAAATATCGACAATCAATGAGGGCATCAGGTCACCTTCTGAATAAACCAATCGGTAGGCATTCGTTTCGCGTGCAATGGCCTGGCGGCGCTCGGCGCACCTGCGCAAACGCTCGCGCCACCATTCGCCATCGATCGTCTCCTCGCGCGTCGTTAGAAAGCGCAAAGCGATCTCTGAAAGGTCGCTGTGGAAGGCTTGCCCGACGAAGTTACCCGTATCGTCAATCACCTCGACGATCTCACCGGCCTTCGCGTCCATTACATCGCGCACATCACTCCGATACACCCAGAGGTGGCCCTTTCGAATCCGCTTCGCGCCGCGAGTTGAGATCTTTATTTGGGACATCGTCGGTTCGAAGTTAGCACAGACACGGCGTTTTTCGAGTGCGCCGAGAAGTTGGTGACTCCCTCCCTTCTCATTCTCAGGATGTGCTCAGAGAAGAACTAAAAGGCTAGGCCGTCGCTCGGACCCTCACCCCGGCCCTCTCGCAATGGGAGAGGGCGAAGCAGTTCAGCACTTGACCCTGCGATGATTTCCGCGTAGAAGATTTCCGAGCGCCCCGACGACTTTGCGGATTTTAACTGCCCCCGGTGGATCCCAGCTCATGGCCGTATCTATTGACATAAACGACCCCCAAACCTCGCAATCGGAAAGCGCCGCCACGCTGCGCACCATCGTCGAATTGGTCCGGCGGATCACGCACGCCGACGTGGCCAGCGTGGTCAGTTTTTCGGTGGCCGACAAGATCATCACCTGGAGAGCTGTTAGCGGGTTTCGAGCGCACGCTATCGATGATACTCAGACACTGGTCCAGCCGATCACCAGCGAGCTTGCGCGACGCGCCGCGAACGCCGATTCAGTTCTCGTTCTCGAAGGCATCGGAGTGCGGGACGAGCTGCCGGCTGATGAATTTCCCGTCCACACGGCTGAGGGGATTCGTGATCTGGCAGTCGCGCCTCTGAAGGCCGGAGACCAAACGCTTGGCGGGCTGGTCGCGGGTTACCGCACTCCTCACCATTTCACTGCCGAAGAGAAGAAGCTGCTGCAAGATTTGGCAGAATTGGCGGCGCTGGCACTCGATAATGCGCGGCTCCTGGAGACGACAAGCAAGAGTCAGGCGGGCATGGCCGGCCTCATAAACTCGGCCTTGGATGCGGTTATCTCGGTAGATGCGGAGCAACGCGTCATGCTTTTCAACCCAGCCGCTGAGCGCATGTTTGGCTGCGCCGCTATGGAGGCGCTCGGCAGTTCGCTTGACAGATTCATCCCCATGCGCTTCTGGGACCAACGTCGCGATCACATCGAGAACTTTGGCCAAATGGGAGTCACGGCGCGGCGCATGGGCGCGATGGGTGCTCTGAGCGGCGTCCGTGCCAATGGCGAAGAGTTCCCCATCGAAGCGTCGATCTCGCACTCAGAAGTTGATGGTCAAAGGCTGTTCACAGTGATTCTGCGCGATATCACCGAGCGCAGGGGCGCCGAAGAAGCGCTGCGCCAAAGTGAAGAGCGCTACAGGGAGCTCTTCGAAAACGCCAACGACATCATGTATACCCTCGACCTTGAAGGTAACGTCACTTCAATCAACAAAGCAGGAGAGCGACTAAGTGGCTATTCGCGTGAAGAATTGATGAAGATGAACTTGAGCGAGTTGCTCCTTCCTCACTCGGTGCAATCATCGCGCGAAATGCTCGAACGAAAGCTTTCTGGCCAGGAAAGAACCAATTACGAAATTCAGATTAAGTCGAAGGACGGACGAGTGCTGATGCTCGAAATCAGCAGCCGTTTGGTCACGAAGAACGGCGAGACGGTTGGAGTACAAGGCATCGCCAGAGATATCACCGAGCGCCGGCGCGCCGAAGATGCGCTGCGCGCCAGTGAAAAGCGCGCCTGGCGGGGCAAACAAATCTGGGAGGAGACTTTCGACGCCATCGGCGAAGGCATCCTCGTTTACGATCGCCGCATGCGCATCGTGCGTTGTAACATGCGCACCGCCGAGATGATGGAAATGCAGCCGGCCGAAGTGATTGGACTCTCATTCACTGATGCTTTCGCGCGCTTATTTGGCAAACAGGCCGCCGGGTATTACCTCGCAAAGGAGCGCGAGACCCCCGCGGCATTTGAGGTTAGAACCGAGAGCGGACGAAGGAACCTGGTCTCTATCTTTTCAGTTGAAGAACCCGACGGAGACTCAATCAGCGTGGTGACTTTGAATGACGTCACTCGTCTGTCGGAAGTGCAGGAACAACTGGGACGCTCGCGGAGGTTAGCCAGTGTCGGTCAATTGGCGGCGGGCGTCGCTCACGAAATCAATAACCCGCTCGCGGCTATCACGACCTGCGCCGAGGCCACAATGCGTGATCTGCGCCAAGACAGCGAGACTCAGGCACTGGCAGAGAGTCATCAATGGAACTACTATCTCGAAGAGATAGTGCGGCAATCGCTTCGCTGCAAAGAGATCACCCGCGGTCTGCTGGATCTTACCCGGCAGCGCCAGGCCCAGCGAGCGAAGTGTGACATCAACTTAATCACGAGACAGTGCGCCAAAGTCGCTTTGCAACGGGCAGGTTCCGCGGTCGAATTCGCGATTGAGCTAGATCAAGACATCGGTGAAGTTGCGAGCGATGCTGCGATGCTGCGACAGATACTCGACAACCTTTTGAGCAATGCCATCGATGCGCTGGGAGAGAATGAAGGCAAGATACATGTCTTAACGAAGCGCGACGGGGACCGCTTGATGATTGAAGTGGCCGACACCGGATGTGGTATTCCTGCTGATTCGTTGGCGCGAATCTTCGATCCGTTTTTCAGCTTGAAGGGGCCGGGAAAAGGTTATGGTCTTGGTCTGGCGATCTGCTCAACGCTAGCCGAATCTCTGGGTGCGGCCATTACCGTGGAATCGAAGGAAGGTAAGGGCAGCCGCTTTCGTCTCTGGATTCCGCGTCGCGCTCCCGAGGAGTAGCATAGACTTTGTAGTATGCCAAGAATTTGAGAACTAAGCTCCCTCTCCCAGGCGGGATAGGGGAGAGAAACAAAAAGATCATGAACAGAAAAATTCGCGTACTGGTCGTCGACGATGACAGCCTCTTGCGCAAGCTGCTGACTGAGCAGCTTTCTCGCGCCGAATTTGATGCGGCGCCGGCAGCCAGCGGCAACGAAGCATTAAAGATTTTGGGTGAGTCAGATTTTGACGTGGTGCTAATGGACATCATGATGGCCGGCCTCTCCGGCCTCGACGCGCTCCGCGAGATTCGCAAGTTAGAGGACCCGCCCGAAGTCATCATGCTTACCGCGGACACATCGCTGGCTACGGGCCTCGAGGCGATGCGTCATGGCGCTTATGATTATCTGACCAAGCCGGCGACCCTTGACGAAACCGAAGCAGTAATTCGCAAGGCCGATGAAAAGCGGCGGTTGATAAAGCAGAACGCGTCGTTGCGTTCGGTGGCACGGCCCACGAGCAGCGGTGACGAAATACTTCCGATCATTCATGAGAACTCCAGGATGGCTGCTGTCGTTGCCCAGGCTGAAACCGCGGCGCGAACTGATTCGACGATTTTGCTTACCGGCGAGTCCGGCACAGGCAAGGATGTGCTGGCACGCTTCATTCACTCAAAGAGCGCCCGGCAGAGCATGCCGATGCTCACCGTCAACTGTGGCGCGTTTCCCGAGACGCTCTTTGAATCGGAATTTTTCGGCCACGAACGCGGCGCTTTCACCGGCGCCAGTTCTTTGCGGCGCGGGTTGCTTGAAGCCTCTGATGGTTCGACGCTTTTCCTGGATGAGATTGGCGACATGCCGTTGGTGATGCAGGTCAAGCTCTTGCACTTTCTCGAGCAGGGACGTTTTCGGCGCGTAGGCTCGACCCGCGATCAGAATGCTGACGTGCGCGTGATCGCTGCAACCAATCGAAGTCTTGCTGACGAGATTGACCACCAACGATTTCGCGCCGACCTTTATTATCGATTGAACGTTTTGTCCTTACAGGTGCCGCCATTACGTGAGCGTTCAGAAGACATTCCCAAACTGATCGAATATTTTTTGGGAATTTATCGACAACGCTTCAATCGGCCTAATCTCGATCTAGCCAGCGAAGCTCGGCAGCTTCTGCAAAGCCACTCCTGGCCGGGCAATGTGCGCGAATTGCGGAATTGCCTGGAACGCGCGGCGGCGCTCTCTCAGGGTGACATGATCGAAGCTAGTCAAATTCTGTCAGGCGTTGAGAAAACCGGAGTCATCGAAAGTCCCTCCTGGCGGGCCGTCGCTGCCGCGCCGCAACCCGCTCCGGTTACACTCGAACAACTTGAACGAGAGCACATCCTGCGCATACTCAAAGAGAGCGACGGAAATCGCGAACGCGCCGCCGCCATCCTGGGCATTTCTTCACGGACTCTCTATCGAAAACTGCGTGAATACGAAACACAGGCACAGTCGGATGGGTTGGCCACGGAGGGCTAAGAGATTGGCGCTACATTGTGGGCCTTAGCTTGTGGTCCCATCGTTCACTTGGTCCTGGTCGATTTTGGCGCATTCCTTACACAACTCACGATCAGGCGGCCTGTCAGACGTCAGGTGCAGCGATGATGTCTTCGCCGGGCGATCAATCACGATTGGCACCACGCTTCGACCACACAGCGTACGATCCTTGCTCTCCATAAGCAGGTGATAAAAAGGAGTTGAGGAACTCTTGGCGTACATTATGCCAAACTCTCTCTAGTGCCACGTTGGTTGAGAAATTCTTGAACTTGCCGGCCCGCAGGATAAGCTTACAGAAGTCTAATTGTCGGAGCTAATTCCTTGGAGAGCAAGTCTGGACCTCCGCAGGAAAGGCAAGTTAAGAAGTTCTCGCTAAGTGCTAAAACGGGGATCTGGGGACTGCTAATCACTCCATCCTGACACCCGGTAAGCAGTTTGATTAAGACTTCACATTATCGTTGAAATGTACCCCTTGTCTGCCGTCGATAAGCTTCGCGTGACTAAACCTGCTCCGGCCTTACGGGTCAGAACAGTCAAGCAGCCAAAATCCACAAGCAGCCAGTAGTAGGCAACAATGGAATGACAGACAACGGCTGACGGCCCACGAAAATGGAGGGACATGGGTATCTCTCCTTTTGAGCAGCTATGGAAAAATGCGAATCCAGAAGATTGCGTATTTTGGAAGAAAAATTGGTTATAAGTCTATGACTAAATTCCGCAGCCTTGTACTACTTCAATTGAAAGATGTCAATGGCTTACCCATTGAGTCTGTGACGAAGATCTCAATCCGGGCAAAGTTGTGCTGCAAGCGTTTCACGCAATCATCCGCTTACGCTGACAAATTGTCATTCCCGCTGACAAAACGTCCGCGCCTGTGTCAGGCGCTGCCATGCTCTCGAGTTCTCGATTCTTTGCCAAGCTAGAGCAAAGCCTCGCGGCTTCTTCACTTTAACTGCTCGAATCAATCAAACCAAGGGCATGGCACGGTGCTTGTAAAGCAGGCGGTGTAGTTGATTGTCTGCCATCAATCAGCGAATCCCCGACCAACTCGGAGATTCTCACGTTCCAATGGCCTTTAAGGAGAAGACGATGATCAAGTCGAAGAAACGATTTAGCGTGTCCCTAATGGCTGCGCTGACATTATTGGTTGCCGGCGCCGCAGGTTTCGCGCAGCGCCATTTCATGCTTTCGAATGTGGCGCGTCCCGAGGTGAAGATGCAACTCTCCGCTGCGGTCGAGCGCGAGTCAGGCGCGGTGCCGTTATCAAAGGACACGGTCGTCAGTTCCGGCGACATGCTGGATTGGAGCATCACCTCCGAGAATGACGGCAACGGTGCTGCAGTCGAGTATAAAGCCGTCGCCCATATTCCGCGCGGCACAACCTTCGTCGCTGACAGCGCAAAAGCTGATGGCGCGAAGGCCTTTTACAGCATCGACAGCGGCAAGTCTTATTCACGCCAGCCCATGATTGAAGAGAAGCAGGCCGACGGATCCAGCAAGCGTGTGCCCGCGCCCGTTTCGATTTACACCGACGTTCGCTACGAGTGGGCCGATCCGCTCGCGCCGGGCGGCAAGCTGTCCGCTTCTTACAAAGTGCGCGTTAAGTAGCCCAGCCTCTGATTCTCATAGGCGATCATTTGTGGCTCGTCGGCTCGCCTACTCGCGAAACCCTACGCCCAGCAATTTTTAATGAGGACTATTATGAAGAACCGAAGAACACTTGTTACTCCTGCGATTTTGCGCTTACTGATTGCTTTCGCCATTGCTGGTGCGCTTTCAGCGCAGACTGCGGCGCAAACACCCGGCGGCACTTCGATTTCGAACCAGGCCAGCGCGACCTATTCTGACGGCACCAACAGTTACTCGACGGTTTCGAACACCGTGACGGTAACTGTTTCGAACGTTTCGGGCCTGGCAATTACGCCGGATGCCGGAACCAATTCGGGCATCGTGGCCGGACAGACCGGAGTGATTTTCAATTTCACCGTTACCAATACCGGCAACTTTAGCGACAAGGTTCATTTTGTGCCGGGAAGTGCTCACCTGAGCGGTACAAGTCCCGCCACGATTACGCGCGCCGTTATCGACGTGGATAATAGTGGCACCATTAACGCCGGCGATACCGATATACTGAGCATTGCCGTGGACTCTGCGAACATTGCCCAGAATGGATCGATCCATGTTCTGGTCGAAGTCAGCGTGAATGCCGGCGCCACGCCCAGCCAGAGTGTTCAAGTCTTGCTGGGAGACTCTGCCACTGGCGCACCCTCTTATGACAACCAACCGGTTGCCGCACCCAACACGAATGAGGTGCGAACTGTGTCTGCTTCTTCCGTAAACGGGCAGCGCGAGGCGCGTGGCGATATTTCGGCTTCAGTTAGTGACGATGCGCTGTTGAAACTGACGCTCACCGCTCCCACCGGACCAGTGGCTACCGGTTCCGACATCACCTACACGTGGCAAGTGTGCAACACTGGTTCGCAAACAGCTTCAGGCGTCACTCTCAACGGCTCGACGCAGATCTACATCATCGTGCCGATACCGGTGAACACGGTGTTGAAGTCGGGACAAACTTTCCCGGCAGGGACGCTTTATGCCGACAAGACGAGTAGTCCGCTGTCGGTTGCACCGTTATCGGCGATATGGAGCGCGACCCCTCCATCACCGCTTTCGAATACGTCGCGCGTCGCTTTTCCAGTCGGCTCGACTCTGGCGGCGGGCGCTTGTAGCTCGTTAGTCAACATGAATATGGTCGTCACGATCGACACCGGCGTCAACGCCTCAAACACGATAGACGAAATTGGTGACGTGTTCGGTAAGAACAGCCTGGGCACGAATATTACGGATCAGTCGGGCGATAACACGACCAATAATGGCGACGGCAATGCCAACTTCGACGAAGGCTACGTAGCCGGACCCGGCCACGGTGTCATTTGGCGAACAACGCTAACGCAAACCGGCGCGGTTTTGATTGGGCCGAGCGGAGCGCCCAGCGCAAATGGCCCGACCGACAACAACGATGACTACAGCAACAAGAGCGTCAACACCGGCATCGCCGGCGTTGGCCCAGGCGGCGTCACGACCGCGTCCGGCCAACTCGTTTACGTCAACACGGTTCAGAACACCGGCAATGCGAACGACACGTTTACAATTGACGCGCCGACAGTGCCGGCGGGCTTCACTGTCGAAGTTTCTACCAACGGCGGCACAAGCTATACGACAGTATCGGGCGGTGGATCGGTTTCGCTCGCGGTTGGTTTCGGCGCTTCCGCGAATATCAACGTTCGCATCACGGAGCCGGCGGGCCAGATCGTCCTTACCGGCTATGACATTGTGATTCGCGCAACTTCAACTAACACGCCCGCGTCGTTCAACAAGACGATTGATCGCCTGTATACCGGCTTTGTTCGATTGGACAAGTCTTCGAGCGTCAGCAATTCGACTGGCGTTGGCGCCGCAACCGATCCCGTTCCGGGCGCGGTCATTACGTACAACATCACTTATTCGAACGTTTCCACGTCTAATGGCGACGTCAACTGCGTCAAGTTGACAGTCAGTAACTTGGTCATCACCGAAGATGGACTGGCCGT
>QHXE01000226.1:0-533 GCA_003222835.1 Acidobacteriota bacterium
AAGCGTCCGCGACGTCTTCCCTCGATCATTTGGTGCCCCAATTTTCTTTGGAGGGCAGACTATGGCTAATCCGACAGTCAAACACTGGCAAGACCCGGTGAACCTGATCCTCGGGCTGTGGTTGATTGCCTCCCCCTGGATCCTGAGATACCAGAGCGAAACGTACGCCCTGTGGAGTGCTGTTGGCCTCGGAGTTCTCGTCGCGGCCAGCGCGATCGCCACACTCGTCCGGGTCAAGGCTTGGGAAGAATGGGCTAACGTCGCACTTGGCCTTGCTGCGATCGCGTCTCCGTGGATCCTGCGCTTCAGCGAGTCCGTCGTGGCGACCTCAAACACCGTAATCATCGGTATTGTCGTCGCGGCGCTGGCACTGTGGGCGCTGGCAACGGACAAGGACATCGGAGGTTGGTGGAGCCCCGCGACGTAAGCTCAGGACGAGTGGGCTCGTTGTCCACCGGGGGAGGCGGCTGCGCGAACGTGAATCGGCGCGCGACCTCCTCGACAGGGATGTTGACGCGTAGCGTCACATAGGC
>QHXE01000226.1:545-8169 GCA_003222835.1 Acidobacteriota bacterium
GAAGTCGTCGTCCATGTCCGGCGAAGCCGGAGGCGCGGGCGGAGCCTTTTTCTTCAGGGCCTCGACCGCCGTCACCTCGGTCGTGAGCAGAAGTCCGGCAACGGATGCCGCGTGCTGCAGCGCGAGCCGCGTGACCTTGGCGGGGTCGATGATTCCTTCCTCCACTAGGTCCCCGTATTCGCCCGTTGCGGCATTGTAACCGTAGCTCCCCTTATGCTCCTTGACGCGATTCAAGACAATCTCCGCGTGATCTCCGGCATTGCTCGCGATCTGGCGTAGCGGTTCCTCGAACGCGCGTGCCACGATGCGGATGCCGACTCTTTGGTCTTCGTTCGCAGCTTCGAGCTTCTCGAGCGCCTTGGTGGCCCGCAAGTACGCCACTCCACCACCGGCCACCACGCCTTCTTCGACCGCAGCCCGCGTGGCGTGGAGCGCATCCTCCACGCGGGCTTTCTTCTCCTTCATCTCGATCTCGGTCGCTGCGCCCACCTTGATGATCGCCACCCCGCCGGAGAGCTTGGCGATGCGACCCTCGAGTTTTTCCCGATCGTAGTCCGACTTGGTGTCCTCAGCCTCCTTGCGCAACGTCTCAATGCGCGCGCGGATGTCGGCGGGCTTGCCGGCGCCGTGGATCACCGTCGTGCTCTCTTTCTCGATCACCACCTTCTTGGCCTTGCCGAGATCCGTGAGCGATGCTTTCTCAAGCGTGAGGCCAACCTCGTCCGAGATCACCTGACCACCGGTCAGGATGGCGATGTCCTGGAGCACGGCCTTGCGTCGATCGCCGAATTCCGGCGCCTTGACCGCCGCGGCCTTGAGGACGCCCTTGAGATTATTGATGACGAGCGTCGCGAGCGCTTCGCCCTCGACCTCTTCCGCGACGACGAGCAAAGGTTTGCCGGCTTTCGCCACGGCTTCGAGCAGCGGCAGCAGCTCGCGCAGTCCTGTGATCTTCTTCTCGTACAGCAGGATCAGCGGCTCTTCCAGCTCTGCCACCTGAATCTCCGGCTTGTTGATGAAATAGGGCGACAGGTAGCCGCGATCAAACTTCATGCCTTCCACCGTCTCGAGCTCATTCTCAAGACCCGACCCGTCCTCGACGGTGATGGCTCCTTCCTTGCCCACTTTCCCCATCGCTTTGGCGATCATCTTGCCGATGGCGGTATCGCCGTTGGACGATATGGTGCCCACCTGGGCAATGGCTTCGGAATCCGTGCAGGGCTTCGACAGGCGTTCGAGCTCGGCCACGGCCGTGCTCACTGCCAGATCGATTCCACGCTTCAGGTCCATGGGATTCATGCCGGCCGCGACGGACTTGAGCCCCTCCCGCACGATCGCCTGGGCGAGCACGGTCGCGGTCGTGGTGCCATCTCCCGCTTCATCGGCGGTTTTCGAGGCCACCTCCTTGACGAGCTGCGCGCCCATGTTCTGAAGCTTGTCCTTGAGCTCGATCTCCTTCGCAACCGTCACCCCGTCCTTGGTCACGATCGGTGCCCCGAAGCTCTTCTCGAGCAACGCATTGCGACCTTTAGGGCCTAGCGTCACCTTGACCGCAGCCGCCAGGATGTTCACGCCGCGCACCATGTGGAGACGGGCGTCTTCACTGAATCTCACTTCTTTGACAGCCATACCTGGTCCTCCACTAATTATTTCGTTCGGCCGACGGCTCGTCGATGACGGCCATGATGTCTTCCTCACGCGCGACGATCAGCTCTTCGCCGGCGACTTTGACCTCGGTGCCGCTGTATTTTCCGAAGAGCACCCGATCACCCGCCCTGAGGTCCATCGGGCGGACCTTCCCGTTGTCGAGGATCTTGCCCTTGCCGACGGCCATCACGCGGCCTTCGGTCGGCTTCTCGCCCGCCGTATCCGGAATCAGGATGCCCCCGGGTGAATGACGCTGGCGCTCGTCCCGTTTCAACACCACGCGGTCATGAAGTGGACGAATGTCCATGACAGTTCTCCTCCTTCGAAAATCAATGAGATACGCACACCCTCCGTGCCTCCCAGCACGGTGCTCAAAATTCGCTTACTAGAGGCGCGCCAGCGTCTTTCAAGGGGGGTGACCGCGATCCGAAAATGCGGGTCTGAGGGCTACATTCCACTGTCGGTTGCCGCAGGGGCCGGCCGGGGCAGTACCCCTTGAATCTGCACTGGGAGGACCTATTTGGTCACGCCGGAAAACCACTGGCACGGGAGGTATTTGCCATGTTCGAAAGTCTGTTCTCGAGTTACGACACCGATAACCTTTTTGACGAATTCCGGCGCCTGGAAAACGAGATGGTCCAGCTCTTTGGCCATTCGCCGTGGCCGGCGGGGATTCGCGCGTTGGAGCGAGGCACGTTTCCGCCCCTCAATGTCGGCGCAACGCCCGAGCGGGTCGATGTCTACCTCTTCGCCGCGAACTTGGAGCCAAAGAGCCTGGATCTATCGATTCAGCAGAACCTGCTAACGGTCTCCGGAACCCGGAACGTGGAGGTGAACGAGAAAGCCCAGTACTACCGGCGCGAGCGTTTCGATGGCGAATTCCGGCGCGTGATCACGCTGCCGGATGACGTCGACCCGGAGCGTGTCGAGGCCAAGTACTGCGACGGCGTGCTCCAGATCACCATTCAGCGCCACGAGTCCGCAAGGCCGCGGCAGATCACTGTTAATTGAAAGGAGGGCCAGTCCATGACAGCGACGCAGAACGTTGCGAGGCGCGGATCCACCGCCGTCGAGAAAGAAAGTGGGGAATCCTCTACCGCGGTCGAAAGCAGGACGCGCCAAAGAGACGTGGTACTGATTCCTGCGGTGGACATCTTCGAGGACGCGCATCAGATTACGGTGCAGGCGGAGATGCCGGGCGTCTCGAAGGAGGGGCTCAACGTCCAAGCCGATCGGAACAGCCTGTTGATCGAGGGCGACGTCGCGCTCGACCTGCCGACGGGGATGTCCGCCCTTTACGCAGATTTCCGGTCCACCAAGTATCGGAGAAGCTTCACCCTTAGTGGCGAACTCGAAACCGCCCAGATTGCAGCCAGTCTCAAGGACGGCTTACTGACGGTGCGCATTCCGAAGCGGGTAGAGTTCCGTACGCGCAAGATCAAGGTCGAGGTGCCCTAAGGAGAATGGTCCGGCCGATCGCTTCTGCGATCGGCCGGACTCGCGGGTCTCGTCGCCTCGGCCTGGCGCTTCTTCAGTCACAAGCCGCCGAAGCTCTGGGGTGATCTCAAGCCGCGGTACCCGGCTGCGCGATGAAAGTTTCAGCGCCCAGCGTTCGCCTTGAGCGCGTTAAGCCACGCCCAGTAGTCCGCGAGCCGGATCCGGTATCGAGCAATGTTACCCTCATTGATCCGCCGGAAGTCCTGAGCCGGAACCCCTCACGGCCATTACGCTTGAGCGCATCGAATCGTGGAAGGCACGGCGTCTGAATGCGGGTCGCAGTGCCGCAACTGTCTTGCGCGATCTCTTCACGCTTTCAAGCGTGCTCGGGCGCGCGGTGAGAGCGGGTGAACTGACGGAAAATCCGGTGAGACGCGTCGATAAGCCGCGCGTTCGATCGCAGAGGCAGGGTGCGCTTTCTTGATCAAGCCGAGGAATCGCGGCTTCGGGACGCACTGAAGGCGCGCGATGAGGAAATGCAGAATCGGCGCACGGCGGCCAATGAACGGCGGCAAAAGCGGCACAAGGAGTTGCTCCCTCGGCTGAGGCACTTTGGCACCGGGCCCACAATCTCAACTGCAACCTTTTGCGCGCTTATAAGCGCAGCACCGAACACCTGGATTTCCTGATCGAGAACGGAAGAAGGTCGACTTTCTGCGCTTACCGTGCGCTTACGACCAATCGGCAGTCGAGGAGCCGATCGCTAACGCGCTGAATTGAATTGGTGGAAAGGGAGGGACTCGAACCCTCGACCCAGGATCGGGCTCTCGCCGCTTAGGGGTAGGTACCTGATTGTAGGCACATCTTTTTACGACAGATCTGCTGGACGGGACGGCGTAGCAGCCATTTGGGCACCAAAGAGCACAGCTGGGCACAGGAGAATCACGGGAAATTCACGCGCGCTCGCGCGCTTGTGCAGCCTCGGGGAAGTCTTCTTGGGCAGTTGTTCAAAGACCGGCCGAGTTCCGAGAAGCCAGGCAGCTTCACCATCGGATGCAGCATGCGTTAGTCGCGCGTGGACCCGGCACGGGCGAACTCTACGAGGGCGCGTAAATCATCGAGCAAGGGGTCTCCTAAAACGTTCTCCCGACGAATACCAGTATCGTGCTCCAGTAGCACTATAATCGTGATAATAATGAAATTGTGTAATCTTTTATCTTGCATCAGAATATTGCGGAATTCATGTTTTTGCGGAAAACGGAGAATGACGTGCGCATTGGTTCGGTTTCGCATTCCTTGCTGATGTTGATCGCTGGCGGCGCGGCCACCCTGATACTGGCTGCGGGATCTGCGCGCGCTGCGCCGCGCGCGCAGGCCGATCTGGTGGAGTTCGAGAAGATGACCTGGGTGGAAGTGAAGGCCGCGCTCGCGGCGGGCAAGACGACGGCGCTCATCTACACCGGCGGTGTCGAGGAACGAGGCCCCCAGGACGCGAACGGCGGCCATAACCTCATGGCGCATGCGACGGTCGAGGCGATCGCGAGAGAACTCGGCAATGCTATCTTCCTGCCCGTGTTGCCCTACACTCCGAACGATGCAGAATCGATTCCCGGTACCATCGGGATCACGAACGAGCTGCTCGCCGCCATGCTTGAGCGCCTCACGGAGCAAGCGATCCTCAACGGTTTCCGCAACGTGATTCTGATGGGCGATCACGCTGGCGGCCAACCGCAGGTCTACGAGGAGGTCGCCAACAAGCTCAACGCACGCTACGGAGCTCTCCGTGTGTTCTACTGTGACCAGGTCTATAGGCCCGCCAGTGATGCGTTCGATCAGTACCTGGCGCAGCACGGCTATCCACTCAGCCTCCACGGTGGCATTCCTGACACCTCGGAAATGATCTATCTCGACAAGGACAACACATGGGTGCGCAGAGACCTGGTCTCCTCTGCAGTGGGAGATCCCGTCGTCGATGGCAAGGCGCAGATCGGGCCGCAGAGTCCACATAACGGAATCCTGGGTGACGCGCGCCGCTCAACGGCGGAGCTGGGGAAGCGCGTATTCGACATGAGGGTCGATTACGCGGTGAGGCAGATTCGCAGCCTCCTAACCGACCTCATGATTCAACCCCCAGCACGCCATCCCCAGCCCCCATAAGCGCAATGCGCGCCCTCGGCTGGGGACTCGATCCTGGGACGGGCTTGATTTCGGTGCCAAAAGTGTCGGTACAGACACAGTGTTTTTCCCGAGCGCCACCAGTGCCATCCTCGCAAACCATTGATTGTGGTACTCGGACATTGCCCTTTTGACCTCGAGCACAATGAGCTGAATATGACGTTAAAGCAGTCGATTGACTGGAAAAATGAATGGTTTCCGATCGAGGATGCCACATACTTGAATTTTGCAGCGCATGCGGCGATTCCCCGCGTAGCGCTCAATGCCGTACAGGTGTCCGTTGCGGCCAAGAGCCGGCCACACATCGTCGATAACCAGTCCTTTTTTTCCGTTGCTCGGAGTTTGCGCGAATCGTTGGCGACCCTGATAGGCGCCAGCCCGGATGACATCGCGCTGACGACCGGAGCGGGAGCGGGTCTCGCGACTATCGCCTACGCGCTTAAGTGGTCTGCCGGTGATGAGGTGATTATTGCAGGTGGCGAATTTCCCGCGCACTACGCGACATGGAAGCCCATGGAGGCGCGCGAGGGCATTACGGTGCGGATCACACATCCAGAGGGTCAGTTTATACAGTCCGGTGACCTGATCGCAGCCATGACGCCGCGGACCCGAGTGATTTCGGTGAGTCACGTGCGATTCGATGATGGATCGATACTCGACGCGTCATCGCTTGCCGCAGCGTGCAAGAAAAACGGAACCTTGTTGGTTCTGGACGTAAGTCAATCTTGCGGTGCCATACCGATGGACGTGCGCAGTCTGGGCGCCGATTTTATCGTCTGCGCCGGCTACAAGTATTTGCTCAGCCCCTTCGGTACGGGCTTTCTGTGGATGAAACCGCAAAACGCGGAGTTGTTACGTCCGGGGCCGTATAATTGGTTGTGTCAGGACGTGGAAAGCTTCGCGCGCCTCAATTACGTGGATCCTCGACCTGCTCGAACGCTGAGCCGCTGGGATGCGGCCGAGGCGTCCTCGATATACAACTTCAACCTCACCGTCATGGAAGCGTCTTTGAAGTTCGTGCTGAATGCGACGCCGACGTTGGTCCACGATCACAGTCAAGCCCTGATTAGCTATTTTTTCGAGCGACTTCCGGACGGATATCGGTTGGCGAGTCCGCGACAGGCCTCGCAGCGCGGTGTATTTGGTTGCATCGAAGTCGGCAGCCGCAGTAATACAGAATCACTCTATGAAACGCTGCGAGACGAGCAGTTCGTGGTCGCGCTGCGTGAGGGGAAAATCCGAGTCGCACCACATTTGCTCAATTCGACCGAAGATATCGATCGACTTCTTGTCGTCATGGAGAAGGTCCAGAAGGAGGCAAGACATGGCCGCCATGGATGAGCGATTGAAGAGCCTCGGCATCGTTCTACCGGACGTCATGCCTCCGGTTGTGGACGGATATGTGGCGGTGTTTGCGCCGTTTGCTCGTTCCGGTGACCAAATTCATCTGTCGGGCCGCCTTGGCAAGGAGGATGGTAAGCCCCTCTGCGGGAAGTGGGCGAGAAGATTAGCCTGGAGCAAGGCAAGCTCGCCGCACGAGGGGTGGCAATTGAATTGCTGGCTGTGCTCAAAGCCGCTGCGGGCGATCTTGATAACGTTCGACGAAAGGTAAGGCTTTTGGTCATGGTCAATGGCGCGCCGAACCTCACAGAACCTCACCGCGTTGCGGGTGGGGCATCTGAGCTATTGGTCCAAGTGTTCGGCGAGCGGGGCATCCATGCGCGCAGTGCCGTTAGTGTGGCGCAGGTGCCATTCGGCGCGTGCGTCGAAATCGACCTGATCGCGGAACTTAGTGCAACACAGATTGGTGGAAGTAGATAGCCCACTGACAGGGGACTCCGACGAGTCACGCAGAGCGTCTCCACGGCAGTGGCATCCGGGGAACCCCAATGGGCGAGTGTGCGGTCGATCGCGAGGAATGCACGATGCAGAAATATCACGGCGAATGTCATTGTGGCGCTCTCGGAATCATCTATCGCACCGATATCGATCCGATGTACTGGCGCCTGCGGCACGACGGCTGTTCGTTTTGTCGGCGCCATGGCGTGGTGGGCACATCGGACCCGGCGGGCAAACTTTCCGTCAACATCGAGGATCCCTCCAAGGTTCGGTACTATCGGTTCGCACATCGGACCGCGGATTTCTTGATTTGTGGTGAATGCGGCGTGTTCGTCGCGGCTATCACCGACACGGCCCAAGGAAAGCGCGCAGTCATCAATGCACGCGTACTTGATGGCGTCTCGTTGGATTGGGCCTCAGTGGCCGATGTGCACTTTGATGACGAAAGCCCGCCACAGCGGGCTGATCGTCGGTCGCTGCATTGGACGCCCGTGGTGGTGACGTGAGCGGGCGGCATCTGGGATAG
>QHXE01000227.1 GCA_003222835.1 Acidobacteriota bacterium
CGAAGCGGCGCAGTGCCTGAGCGAGTTCAAGGCCAACGTATCCTCCACCGAGCACGATGACGTAGTCCGGCAAACAGTCGAGATCAAGAGCTTCCACGTGAGTCATGGGCTTTGCGGCCGCAAGGCCCGGGATATCAGGAATGACGGAGCGGGATCCGAGGTCGAGAAACACTCGATCACCTGTGATTATGCGCTGGCCTCCACCGTTAAGGCTGACCTCAACCGTTTTCGGCGCCGCAAAGCGCGCTTCTCCCCTAATCAGTTCCGCTCCGGTAGCCTCGAATCGATCGAGATGAAACTGAACGCCATCCTCCACCATCTTTCGCTTGCGCTTCAGGACGCCCTTCATGTCCGTAGACACTGGTCCTGTTTGGACGCCATATTCCGCACCGTGCCGCGCGAACCAGTTCGCCTTCGCGCTGCGAATCACGTTCTTGCTGGGTAAGCACGCGATGTTCGGACACGACCCGCCGATGTATTTGCGTTCCACCACCGCCGTGCGGTGGCCCGCTTGCGCCATATTCCACGTCAGGTGCTTGCCCGCCTCACCGCTTCCGATAACAAGAATCTCATAGCTTTCTGCCTCCGACATCGTCCACCTCCTTGCGTGTACGCGGCTATCTCGCGCCTCGGCCCTCCGGGAGGCTCCGTGCGCGATGCAAGAACATTACATCCGTTCGCTGCCAGCGACCACAATCACTTGCCACGTCATCCAGCGAGCATCGTCGCTCGCCAGAAAAGTGGGGGCCAGGGCGATGTTATCCGGCTGCGCGATCGGACAGAGGTGTGGTTTTCTCCTGCTGCTCTCTTGCGAGATGGCGTTTGCTGCGGCCATGATCCCGCCACCACCGAACACCGAAAGCCGTGTCCTTCTGAGCAGGAACATCGCTATTTCTAGAGACTGCCGAGGCTCGCGCCTCCGTCGATAAACAAGCTTTGACCTGTGATGAAACCAGCTTTCTCCCTAGCAAGAAATGCGATCGCTGCCGCAATCTCCTCGGGTTGAGCGAACCGCTTCATGGGCACGCTCCTCAAATAGCGGGCTTCGCCTTCGCTACCAGGTGGATTATTAGCGCGGAACAGTTCTGTTTGTGTCGGGCCCGGAGCGATGGCATTCGCCGTAATGCCATCTGCCGCGAGCTCAACCGCCATGGTGCGCGTCAGGCTTTCGAGTGCTGCTTTTGCCGCTGCGTAACTTCCACGAAATGCGAGCCCCCGAGTAACGAGGCTCGTGACGTTGATAATGCGGCCGAATCGAGCAGAGCGCATATTGGCCAATACGGCTTCGGTCAGTTGCAACGCTGGCCGAACGTTTAAGTCCATGACCGCACTGAACACGCCGAACTCGACGGCATCCAATCGTCTCGTGCTTGGCAATGCCCACATTGTTCACGATTCCTAAAACGTCTCCTCGAGTGCCTAACTCATTGGCGAGAGCCCGAGTCTGATTCTCATCTGCAAGGTCTGCCTCCATGAACACCCCTGGGAAGCATCGAGGGGAATTACGTGCAACCCCGATAACTGACCAACCCTGCTCGGCCAAAGTGTCGGCCGCGGCACGGCCGATTCCCTTCGATGCTCCAGTGATGACGATCGACTTGTGTCAGCGGCGGAATGAGACTGGTCCAGTGTGGTGGTCCAATTGGTGCTGGACCGCCAGAGATTGATGGCGGCGAACCTTGGCCATACAGCATAAAAATTCTTGACTGCTGGTTTTTGGGGGATAGAGTCTACAGGCTCGCTGTGGAAGGTTGCGCCATTCCCTTGTTTGCTTCTGAGTCTTTCAGAACGGTCCTCGCCGTCAAGGGGTTCGCTACGCCGCGCCTACAAACCGGCGCGCCCTTGACTGCTGCGGGCCGTTCTGAAAAAAGGTCGCAGCTAAGAGGGAATGGCGCAAGGATGGGAATGAGGCGGAGCTCGTAACTCGCTACCCGACTCCGCAGCCTGAGCGAACCAACAGCCCAACCTTCGACCTCGTTGCCAGTGGGCAACAAAGTTGCCCAGGGGCAACCAATGGGGAGGCCGTGCAGCGGAGAGCGAATAACCTCCGCTGTGGAAAAGTCCAGACCGCAACCCTCTCTCAAGGTCCAGCCCTCGCCGCTAAAGTGGACCACTTTTTCGCCGCCACTGACACCCCGCGCGGAAGGTCGGTTTACTGCGCGACGGCAGTTGCGGACTACATCCTTAATGGAGCCAATTGGAGCCTTGCAGAGAGACGTTGTGGATGCTAACCCATTGAAAGATATGGTAGGCCCGTGCGGGCTCGAACCGCAGACCTCTACCGTGTCAAGGTAGCGCTCTAACCAACTGAGCTACGGGCCTATGGCTTGTAACTCCCAACCTTGTTCTCCATCTTACGCGGCCTCGCCTTTCCCTGCAACTTCGCTCGATTTGGGAACATTGGGAACAATTACGGACGGAACCAAAGGACATACGCCCTTTAGTGCTCCCAAATCATTTGCGACTTGCTGCCGATCAGCGTCCTCGAAATGGGTATAGAGATCAGCCATTCTGAGGGTGGAGTGCCCGATCCAATCGTTGATGATTTTATCGGCTACCCCATTCTTTCGCAGGAACGAAACACGACCGTGAAGAAACGCGTGAAGACCGCCGTGCTTCATCCTGAGGGAATCCAGGATGAAATGAAGTTTCCTGCGGACGTTGTCCTTCGAAAATGGCGTGCCATTTCGAGTTTGGAACACGCGGCCCGACGTGCGTCCGCCAAGATGCTGGCGAAGCATCTCAGCCAACATGGCCTCGACGTGGACCACGCGATATCTTTTTTTCGTCTTTACTGATACTTCGTTCTGCTGATACACGCTTCGCCGAACGTGAATCCTCCGGTTGTTCAAATCGAGGTCGGCGACGTGGAGACCGAAGACTTCCCCGCATCGCAAACCCGTGCCCGCCAAGGAAGCGAACAGCGTGCGCCACTGCAACGTTTCAGCGTTCTGTCCCTTGGCAGCGTTGATGATCTGAACCATCTCGTCCGTGGTGAAGTACCGCTGCTCATTAAAAGGGATCTCAGGCAGGCGTAGATTCCAATCCCGCCAGATTTTCTTTCCCACGATCAGCTTCAGCACGGTGACGTCTCGAACCCGTAGTTTCAGCACTTCTCCAACACGGAACCCACAGCCATACAGGAGCCGGAAAACTTCCGGCATAATGAAATGCCGCAAAGGCGAACGCGCCGTAGGCTTGAGCGCGTCCACGGCCTGAAAGAACTTTCGAAGTTCTCCGTCGGTCAGCATTCTGGGCACAAAAGTTGATCGGTTTCGAGCCGCTAATGTGGAATCGGGCACATACGCGGAATAGCCAAGCCGGAACAAAAAGCGGGAGAATTGCCGAGTGACGGTGATTCGGTGCTGCTGGGTTCCCGCACGTTCGTGGGCTTTCTTTGCTAACCATTTCCGGGCGATGGAGGCAGGTAATTCACACGTCGCCAAACCTTCCTGCATCAAAAATTTGTCGAGCTGTCGTAAGACTCGAGTCGGCTCCCGATAGGCGTACCCACAGGCGTGCTTTTCCTGAAGAAATTTCTCCATGCAGGCAGACAGAACGCTTTGGAACCCGTTGGATGGATCAGCTGGCATGATTCACCTCCTCGGGATTACATCCGCCTTCGCGTAGATCCGTGTTGATTCCAAACTGGTATGACCTAAGATCTCCGCAATGGTTGTAAACGGCGTGCCTTTTTCTAGCAGCCGAGTTGCTAGCGTATGTCGAAGCGAATGGAGACCCTGCTTTTGCGGGCTCCGAAAGGTGATCCCTGCCAGCCGGCGCCAATACGTGACAATGTCGTACAGATTGTTGTTTTCCCTGAAAGGATCAAACGGCGGGTTCACTTTGAGGAATACCTCCCGGTGTGTCGTTTGGGGACGGCCCGACTTCAAGTAGTCGATCAAGGCCTCGCCGACCTCGTTAGTCAAAGGCAGAGTCAACGGCGCGCCCGTCTTCCCTTGGGTGATTTCTATGGTCGAATCCTCCCAACGAAGGTTGTCCAGTTTCAGGGTGCGAATATCTCCAGCGCGCAATCCCAACCGGCATGCCAGTAAGAGGATGGCGTAATCTCGTTTCCCTTTCGCGGAACTGCGATCGACCGCACGGAGAAGCCGGACGAGGAGTTCCTGATCCCACACCGACGGAATCGTTGCATCCCTGGGAACGCGGACTTTCGGCAGCTCCGCACTGAGGTCTTTTTGCAGAATTCCACGCATGGTGAGAAATCGGAGAAAGGAACGCACATCGGATACGATTCGCGCGACCGTCTCCGGCTGCAAGTGTGGAGCCGATCCTTACAATATTGTTCGTAATCGCGAAGTGTGTTCTGCATGGCGGGAAGAAGATCAATGGACTGTACATCCATGACTGCTCGTTCGATGCGCCCCGTCCTGGCAAAATCGGCAAGCACCTTTACGCCGATTGCCATATGCCGACGCCAGTCATTGCCTGGCCCGTTCACCTGCTCGTCCATGGCGCGATGCTCCTCTAGAAAGCGCGTCAGCAAATTCGCGGAAAATTCATCCCCTAGGCCCTTCTCGCGGGACAATTCGATGAGGTGCTGCCAAGTTGCTCGATACCGGCTGCGTGATCTCCTGCTGTAGCCCAACCGCTCGATCTCGCCAAGCGCGTCAGCGACGAGTCGCCCCAGTTGCAAGTTTTCCGAACAGGTTTGTTCCATGACGAACCTCCTCTGAGATGTGGTGGCTTCGATGGCCACCGAGGAGTGCATCATGAAATCTTATGTGCTGTGATCCAAGCGGAAGGAGTTGACTACCAAGCACTTACTGCAGCGACTCTACATAACGCTCCACTGCGGATAATAGATCAGAAGGACCGAATTATGAGAAGGAAGTAGAGCAAAACCGAAGAGATCTTGAGATTCTGGCGCCATCTGCTTCGCATTATTCGGCAGGGAATGTGCAACCCTTCGGTCGTCACCAAAGGAGGTGCACATTGTCAGCAAAAGGATCACGAAATCAGTTTTATCTTCCCCGACTCGAAGAACACCTGAAACAACAGAGATATTCTTCAGGTCCAACAGAACGATACACGGCTGTGGCCAGACGATTCCTTTCCTACCTGAAGAAGCGAAATATCGCCGTCGAAGCTGCACGGCCGTCGCATGCCTGCCTCTATTACGCAATGAACTGCGGCACTACCGTAAGCGCCACGGACGTGCTCCGGAGTCGATGAGTGGTTGGCGATCCTCGCCCATTCCCGGAATCCACATGCACTTGCGTCTGGTCCACGGGCAATGGCCGCCAATTCCTATTCCCTCCACTCGCCGAGAGATCTTTCATCGGGACATTTGCGAAGAGTATGTAAAGTGGATGGGTGATATTCGCGGGCTGGCATTGGCAACCATATCCGAGTGCTGCGCGGAGGCACGTCGTTTTCTCATCTGGCTTGGGAAGCGTGGCAGTCAAAGAACCCTGTGCAATGCCACCGTCGCGGATGTCGACAACTATGTGATGCACAGGGCAAAATCGCATCGCCGCACCACCTCAACGAGCATCGCCACGCGTTTACGAAGCTTCTTGCGTTTCCTATTCACGACGGATGGAATCACTCGCAACCTTTCAACGGCGGTGGTTGGCCCGACCCTCTACGCCTTCGAATGTTGAAACCAAACGGTAGGCGTGGAAAAGGCGGGTGCTTTCTCCAGGCCTGGTAAGCCACCGCGATGGAAACGCGATCCGGAACTGATGGTCTGGCTCGACAGCTCGACTCTCTCTGACACAATTATGGGAAGGTGTAGTCGGCCAGATCCCAGCAAATGAAAGGGTCCGGCTGCCTTCCTTCTCATAATTCGGTCCTTCTGATTACTCTCGCCGAAGCTCCT
>QHXE01000228.1 GCA_003222835.1 Acidobacteriota bacterium
TCTCAGACAGTCCGGAGCCGGTCTCGAAAGAAGAACAGAACACCACTATACAGGAGAAAGTGGGGCGTGAACTGTCAACCCCTCGGGTTAATGCTCTGTTCTCCCCGGCGGGAGGAATAGAACGGCAAGCGGTCGCTCTAATCGATAGCGCTGTGGGGAGCATCGAGATGGCGGCCTACGAATTCACGAATATGTACGTCGAGAAGGCGATTTTAGAGGCGATAAAAAGGGGAGTCAAGGTCGCGCTCGTCCTAGACCGTTTGGAGACACGGGGTCGACAAGCAAAACTGCACGACACATTGGAAAGAGCTGGGTGCGATGTACGGCTGATTTCACCGAATGGAGGAATAATGCACGACAAGTACATTGTTGTCGATGGGAAGACTGTAGAGTGGGGAAGCTACAACTATACAGAGAGAGCGGAGAACAAGAATTTTGAGAACGCCACATTTGCAACTGACAATGCACTTGCGCAGCAGTACCACGCTGACTTCGTATCGATTTTCAACCAAGCAAAGCCGGAAGCTCACGGAGTAAGACGCACGATACAACGATTCCTAAGACATCTATCGAGCGGGACAAGCACAGAATAGGGCATTAGACTAA
The DNA here is from genome assembly GCA_003222835.1 of Acidobacteriota bacterium. Next base: position 607 of record QHXE01000228.1, read on the forward strand.
GGAACGCGGAATCTGGATATTAGAGGCATAGCAGTTTAGGATCTGGTTTTTCTCTGCAGATGGAAATATCCATCTTCGATCCTACCACCTGATCTCAAGCGGAGGATCTCGAGCAAAGCGGTGTCACCTCCTGATCGAAATTTCTGATTCTCCGCCGGGAATTTCCGGGATTTACGTTGGACCCAGGGTTCCCGTCGCATTGCGCAAGGCAATAAAAGGGCTAGTAAACCGGAAATAGTCGCGGGGCCCGTAGTCGAGCCAGGACCAAGACGTGGGCCTTCGGAGAAGGCTCAACATGGAGGATGGAGCTTTCGGAGCTAGCCCAAAATCGTGGGTTCGAATCCCACCGGGCCCGCGTTAAACTATGTTATGCAGTTCCTCGCAGCAGGCATGTTGGCTCTGGTCGGTCCTCGAAGCGGTTGGTGTCGCTGTGAAGAGATCAGAACAAAAAGCGATGACCCCAGGGACTAGGAGGCGCCCCGTCACTCGAAAAGGAACGTTTCCTGGTCACAGCCAATGGCTGTTGAGGTCTTACCCGATTGCGCTGGGAACAATTCGGGCAGACGAACGTCGTCGACCCGAAACGCTGATCGATGGATGAATTGCGGTCGATCGTTCCGATCTGACGCCAGACGGGCAGGTCCGTTTTTTATCTACGCATATTACGTCGAATTATCCTCGGGGACAATGGTAGGGATGACCGACAAAACAGTTCACCGTATATTCTCTTCCTTGAAGCATGCAGTCAGCAGCACGTAGGAGCTAACCAATCTCATTTCTGACTCTTCCACATTTCTCTTACTATTGTGTTGGCAAGATAATCGTCGATCTCGGAATGTTCTGGACGCACCCCGCGTCTACAGTTCTCGCAGAAGATGTCCCTCGCATCGTTAGTGCATCCGCAATTGTCGCATTTCCAGAAACTTGCATTGTCGTTGGTCATTAGCGGGTCGGTCCAGTTGACGGTAAGCCGTATGATTCTCCGAAAGAATACGCCTGTTGTACCCGAACAAAGGATCCCTAGAACTACAGCGAACGTATCACCAAGACACCCCGTCGGTTCCAGGGCCTGAGCAAAGGGTCCTTCGTCCTTCGCGACTAACTATGGAAAAGGTTGGGATGAAAACTCGGCCCGGAAGTTTGCTTAGAGCAAAGTGTGACGAGTCGGCCCTGGGGGTGGTCATGTTGCGTCATGCTGAACTTCGGTACACCAAGAGGGTGTTTCAACCGCCGATTCGCTTTCTCTGTGTTTGAATCTCGGCCCGGGTTCCTTGTCATCTCAATCAGAGTTCTAGGAAGCCGGGTTCTTTGCTCCAATAGCTGCCTTGATCTTCCTACCTACCTCATCTAGCTCTGCGCGATGCATCGTCTTACGATTAGGGAACCCGCTCATCATTTCATGGTTGAATCTTGGTATGATGTGAACGTGCATGTGGAAGACCTCCTGGGAAGCAGCCCTACCGTTTGACTGTCCGATACTGATGCCATCAGCCGCCGAAGCCTTCTGAACACCTTTCATAACTTTAGAAACTGACGCAAAGACTCGTCCTGCTTCTTCGCTAGGCATTTCCAACATGTTGGCGTAGTGTTTCTTCGGAATCACGAGCGTGTGCCCTGGGTTGAGGGGATGAATATCCAGAAACGCCAGCGTGTTAGAGTCTTCGTAGACGACAGTCGCATCAGCCTCTTTGTCTGCAATCTGACAGAAGACGCAATACTCTTTCATCGAGATGCTTCTATCATTTCTCTCGAACAAATTCCTCTTCAGGGACTCGTTGGATCTTGTTTACTGTGCGGGCAAGGACGAACAAGAGACTAGACAACCTATTGATGTATGGCAGCACGTCAGGGTTTATCGACTCTATCTTCGAGAGAGCAACGATCCTCCTCTCAGTTCTCCTGCACACTGCTCTAGCTACGTGAAGCTCAGCCCCAGGAACGCTGCCTCCAGGAAGTATGAACCTGCGGAGGCGGGGCAGTCCCGAGTTTAGGTCGTCGGTAACGCTTTCTAGTCTGTCAAGTTGTTCTTTGCTTATTCGGGGGACGTTTGCGGTCACTAATTCACTTGCCAAGTCTCCTCCTAGAATCCAGAGATCCCTCTGAATGTTCTTCAGAATCTGGTTCACCTTCTTCGCTCTGATGTGTGCTCTGGCAACTCCTACCTGAGAGTTCAGTTCGTCAACGGCGCCGTAAGCCTCTACCCGGGGGTCCGCCTTCTCAACACGAGTCCCTCCATAGAGACTCGTCTCGCCTTTGTCGCCAGTTCCAGAGTATGCCTTCATACCTTCAACTCACGTTACTGGATAGGAGGTAAGGAAAGGGATTTCAAGCTGATTGACCTAGGATTGCATGGGCCGTCGTGTTTGAAAAGTTGCGTTCGGCCCAGTAGACTAGTGTGATATGATAAGAGAGGCTCAACTGTACCAGCCACTCGCCGACTTCAGGGTCCGATGCACAGCATGCGCTCGATACTGCAACATTCCCGAAGGAAAGGTCGGACTATGCGGAGTCAGACAGAACATCGGCGGCAAACTCCACCTCCTAGTCTATGGCAAAGTGATTACGGGACACATCGATCCGATCGAGAAGAAACCAGTTACCCACTACATGCCCGGCTCGAAAATATTCTCAATAGCCACGACCGGCTGCAACTGGCTCTGCTCCTACTGCCAAAACTTCGACATAAGCCAGCGGCGAAAGGTCGAAGGGACAGACATGATGCCCCCTGAGGTTGCAACCTTGGCTGTGAGCCATGGCTGTCAGGGTCTCGCCTACACGTACAATCAGCCGACGATATTCATGGAGTTCGCGCACGATGTAGGTGTAGAGGCGCGGAGGAATGGTTTGATCAATATCTTCGTCTCGAACGGCTACGATACTCCGGACACGGTCGGGATGATGAACGATTTTCTGGATTGTATCACGATCGACTTCAAGGGAAACGCGGAGACAGGTTTTGTCCGGAAGTACATCGGGATCGCGAACGCTGAACCAATCTTTCAGACTATACTGGAGATTAAGAACAAGACCAAGGTCCACATGGAGTTCACCGACCTGGTGGTCCCAGAAGTCGGAGACAAGCTGGAGGACGCTCGGAAGCTAAGCCGCTGGCTATACGACAATCTAGGTCCCGACTATCCAATCCACTTCCTACGCTTCCACCCAGACTACAAAATGATGAACATTCCGCACACGCCTGTCAAGACTTTAGAGGAGCATTGCAAAGTTGCAAGAGAAGAAGGACTACGATACGTCTACGTTGGAAACGTACCAGGCCATCCCTGGGAGCACACCTACTGTCCCGAGTGCAACAACATAGCCATCAAACGCTACGGGTTCGACATTACCGGATGGAACCTAGACGAGCAGAACAGATGTGCTAGCTGCGGCTATCAACTACCTATCATAGGCGGACTCAGCTCCGCTGTCTCCGAAGAGAGATTCCTGCCAGTTATTAACTAGGCAGCTAGACTGGGCTTTTGATGGCGGAATGTGTGCTAGGTTCCGCTAGTGGCCTGATGCTCTCGCCTATCACTGTGTCGATTATTGTCAGCGGGTCTGAGTCGCGCAGATACTTGTCAATGTACTGGTTCGCTTCGACAATGTCGGGGGCTATGAAGAAGACTACTGCGTCATATCCGCCCGTCCCAAAGATCACCTTCTCAGTCGTGCATTCCAGCCATCTCTGGGGCAGCTTTTGGAGCCGCTGCGCTGCTCCTTCCACTTTACCAGATAT
>QHXE01000229.1 GCA_003222835.1 Acidobacteriota bacterium
CTGAGCGCCGGCCAGAGCACTTTCAAGTACGATCTTGGCAGCGAAGATCGCGAGGGAAATCAGGACTCGACGATTTCCATTTTCACGCGAGACAGTGACGGCACGCTTCGTCATTTCTACAGTGGTCATCCATGGCTGGCGGACGACATCAAAGAGCGTGGCATCGACGAGTTGACTCCGATTTGGAATTTGTTGGACTTGACGCCGCAGGGCAGAGGCAAGTGGTACGCATCGCTCGACTACGGTACGAAGGTGCAGGCCGCGCGTCGCTAATCAACTTGGTGAAGAGACCAGATCTCATAAGAACTCTAGATTACTTGGCGGATAAAGCTTGATGCGAATGAGTCAAGTTTTTAAGCCAAGTGTCAATTTTAGCCAGCGCCGGCCGAAGTGAATCGCTGATGGTGTCAGAACCGCGAGCGGTAGCGACCGGATCAAGTGTAGCCTGCCAGTTTCGATCAAAGGTTCGTGTTCGATCCGGTCGCTACCGCTCGCGGTTCTGACACGCCTTGTGGCGCAGCATGTCTCGTCGGTCACCAGCGAGCGGCGGGGGATCAGAGGGGAATCTCATTGATGAGTTACATCTCGCAATCGTGCCGGTTTTGCTCGGTAATGGGGAGCACTTGCTTGGCGGTCTGAACCTGCCGGCGCTGGGATATGAATGCATGGAGCGCATCGAGGGCGCGCGGGCGACGCATGTCATTCTGCGTCATAGAAAAGTGCCGTAGGCACGAAATGTCTATAGACCAAAGACACTCTCTCATTCTCTCATTCTCTCACTTCCGAATTGAGCGAAATGCTGAGCTTTTCGGCTCAATTCGGAAGAAAACAAAAAGGCGTGCGGGCATGCTATAAACATTCCGCGTCTATGCGGCTCGTTGACGCGGTGAAACCTCCAATAAAATTAATATTTCACAGGCAGAAAATTAGCTCGCAGTTTAGGCTTGGGTCAATGAGGAAGCGTGTTTCCGGCTAAATCACTGACTTGGAAAAAAAGGCCGTTGCCGTCATTGGTCCGCAGCAATCTCATCATCTCTTCAAGATTGAAAGGTCTTGCGCCGCGACGTCCGAAAACAGAAAGTTGATTGCCGCTTTCATCGACGGCGCGATCGCGATCGAGCGGTTTTGAAATCGCGAGCGCTTCGCCTTTCGTTTTGTGAGTAGCGATTAAAACGGGCTGTGGGCGGGGACTGAAGCCGGCGTATTCCGGCATGGTTTCCGGCGAGGTCAGTTGCAGGATGCGCAGCCCGTTCTTGCCGTCGGCGACATAGGCAAACAAGCTCGCGTTGGTCATGGCGATCTTCACTTGACGAACATCATTGAGTTTGCCATCGCCATTGAACATTTGATCGAGACGCGGCTTTTCGGGCTGTTCGACATCGACGATCGCGATTCCCTGCTTGCCGTTCGCCACGTATGCGTAGGTGCGAGCGACATAAACGTCGCGGGCATCGGACAGCGCCAATTGGGCGCCTTCAACTAAGTGCACTTGCTGAGGGATCGTCACGTCGATCACCTTCAAACCTTCGTCATCGACAACGAAACCATAGCGAAACTGAATGGCGATCGAACGCGGATGCTTTAGCGCCGGCTCGCCAATCTGCTGGACAATCTTCGGATTGAGAGGATCGTCGAGGTTCACGATCACTAATCCATGATCGGTCGTGATATAGGCGTGCGTGCCGGCGATCACGATGTTGTTGGCGTCGCTGAGCGCGCCGCCTGGATTGAAGGAGGCATTCGCGTACTTGTTTGGATCAAGGACTCGCCGCAAATAGTTATTCAGCGGATCGCCGTCGAGCAAAGTCGCTCCATTGACCAGAATCAGTCCTTCGTACTTATCAACGACATAGAGATAAGCATACAGCGGGTGAATTGGCTGCTCTTCATTGACCAGTTGCTCGCGATCCTTTCCGGTAAGCTTCGCGGCCCTGCCGGGATCGATCATTGTGCCATCCGCTTTCAGTCGCCAGCGTGCCGGGTCAACGGCCAGCGTCGAAGGCGCGGCGACAGCAGTCGCATATTTTGTCTTGACGTAGAACTTCTGTCCGTATTTCGAGACGGGAGCGGTGGTGATTCGCTCTGAAAATCCTTTCTGATCGATCTGGGCCACATCGTAAACGCGAAGGCCGCCCTCACCTGCGGCCACGTAGGCGTACTCGCCGCGTAACTGGACCTGCAGGACGCGCGGATTCGCTTTGTGCTCGTAGCTTTCTTTCAACTCGCGGCCGCCTTCGACAAATTTGCGGTAGTCATCCGGATAGGCAATCTTTTGCAGCGTGCTGCCGTAGACCGCCTGCGGATCCGTATGTTCAGTGGCGGCCACCGCTTCGAGCTCTTCACTCGCAGCAACGTAAACGTACCGGCCCATGAAGTTGACGAAGTTGGTCCCTTGCAACAACACCTGGGCCAGCCAGGCGTTGTTGTCATTCTTATCTGAGACATGACAATCGCTGCACTGCTTTGTCTCCCGGGCGCGCACCGTGTGCGGAACGTGCGTGTTGAATGTTTGTCCCGCGAAGCCTTCAGCCGACACTGTTTGCTGTTGCGAATAGATCCATTCGCGGTTCTGATTCTGCGAACTGACGAGAACTGCGGAAGATGAGCGCACCGGAGCAATGCGATTGCCGGTCACGGTGCCGTCGCGGCCCAGCATAAAAACATCGTCGCGTAAAACCTGGAAGTTATATTGAGTGAAGTTTCGCGAGTCGCCGCCTTCGTTATGACGATTGGGCATTTTCCGATTTGCCTGCATCGACAGATGACAGCCAAAACAACTCGTCATCCACGATGAATGACACGAGAAACAAGTCATATTACTATCGCGATGAGCCAACTGCTTGTCGTCACTCGGAAGATTGCCCCACGTTTGATTGTCCTTCCGCATCGTCTTTGCATAGCGCGATTTCTCGCTGTAGTCGCGCGTGCCCGGCGTAATCGTGTCGGCGGTTTGCACGATGCGCCACCAGCGGCCCGGCACGACCAGCGAATTCTGGATGAGGTCGCCATTTGTCAATTGAATGTCTTTGCCGTGATCATCTTTCTTGGTGCGGTCGCGAGTGATGCGTTGAAAGACGGGCACTTTTGCTCCGGTTTCATCCCGCACGGTAAAGCCACGAAGAAGACTTCGCCCGAGGGTCGCTTTACCTTGTGAAGTCGTCACCGGCGCGGCCGGACCAGAAGTCAACAATGTCGCGCGCTCACGAATCGAGCCATGGCAATCGATGCAGCCGATCTCAATGGCCGCGCGTGGCTCGTTGTAGAGGTTGCCGTTGCCATGCGAATCCTGGCGGAAATGACAGTCGACGCAGTGCATCCCCTTTTCAAGGTGGATGTCGTTTAGGTGAACCGCTTTCTTGAATTTGTCGGGGTCTTCAGGCGATACCACACGGTCGTCAGCGTCGAGCAAGTTGCCTTTCAAACTGAACATTCTTTAATTGGCTGTTGAATTCAGGCGTACCCGTCTTTTGCAAAAAGTCGGGTTCCGACCAGAGGCCTCTAATGCTTGCACCTTCGGGATTCGCATTCAGCTTGCGGCGCTCTTCCTCCTGCGTTGGATTATGCTGCTCCTTTGCGTACATCTTGTCGCCATCGCTCTCGTTGTCCCACCACGTCAGGCCCATGTAACTCGCCACCATGTTTGTGCCCGGGTGCATGTGACAAACCATGCACTGAGACGACGGAATCGCGCTGGTGAAT
>QHXE01000230.1 GCA_003222835.1 Acidobacteriota bacterium
TGATAGGAAATGTCCAGAACCAATCTAGCTCCCGCTTAATCTGGCAACGTCGTCTCCAGGATAGTGAGAAGGAAGCATTGCGCCTGAAGACGGAAGACAAGATTAGGCACGAGCAGTACTTGAAAGATCACCCTGCGGAAAAGCGCACTCGAAGTTTCCCCACGGACGAGAAGCTCGAAGCTCACAAGGAAATGATGCAAAGACCTGCGGAGACGATTAAGGCACAGCAGGGAGATCAGGGAGCTTACTGGCACGGCAGATGCGTACAAGCAGTTGCATCGGTTCAGAGCAACCTGGACCGGCAAGAAGTTCAAGGCTACATCGCAGAAGCATCGAAGTTTTTACCTCGAAATGGATCGGAACATTGGGAACAATGTTATAAGCGCATCATGCTACGAATCGAACAGCGAAAGCTCGAACGCAGCATGGCAGGGAGGATGTAACCCATGGCCGAAACCTATTTCATGGCAGCCCGTCGAGACAACTCTGGGCTGCCTATATACTACGTGCGACGCGGACAACACGCTCCACAATATACGATTGCTCCGCATCGGGGCGCGTTCATGACCGAGGAAGTAGCGCAGAACATTTGTAAACGTTACGGTCTGACCTTAGAGAAAGAAACCGGCTATGGAGTCAACTACGCGGTGAAAACGGCATTGGCGGATGGGTTGAGCAGCGAACAAATCCTCCAGATCGTCAACACAGCCCTGGAGTCAAACCATGACGCTTAACGAAGACCTGACAAAACTCTCGCTCCTACTGGCTAATAACCGCGTCGAGAAACATCGTGTCGAACTGGGGGTTCTAGCAAACGGGCAAGTTTCCCCTAACGAAGCTGTGGCACGGAAAGTAGTGGGTTACAGGGTCTGTCGTGTCCAGCGATATGTCAGCGGCTTGAACGGCGCAGGTTGGTATTTCACTCTGCCTGCGGATAACTTCGGGTTGTTCAAGACACAGCAGCAGGCCACAGATCATTTGCGAACCCACCATGCTCTTCGGAGTGCGGATTCGTTCTTCGCGGTTCAGGCTGTCTATAACGACGGCACGGTTCAGGAACAACCTGATTCGGAATTCGAACCGCAATCAACTCCACTTCCATCATCTCACCAGGATCAGATTAAGCAGGAGAAGTTGGATGATTGGAAGAAGAGACGCGCATGAGACTCGGTACAGTCACGGGTTCCTCGTTGATAAAGAAAGTCGGCTTCTTAGGTTCTCAAGCCTCTCAAGGAACCCTACGGATCGAATTTTACGATACCACTCTGGACTTCCAAAAAGTTCCTTATCAGATTTTGCGGGGTTTGGTAACAGCCAAAGTGCCGAAGGGTGCCTTGAATCATCCCTCGACACACATTCAAGGAGCAGTAAACACATGGCAGATAAGAAGAAAGAGAAAGTGAGGGTTAGTGGTCAGCCAACGTTCGACACCGATGCTGATGCTAGTCCACAACCTCAACCGAGTAGTTTTCCAGAAAGTCACTATGGAAAGGCTAAAACTACCAGAGACAACGATCACGTAGACCAACGTATTGGTAATACCCCGCACACTTCTCACCCGGAGTCCGGAACCCCGCAGCGTAAGGCTGTCCCGAGGGTTCAGGTTGAAGATGCGCAACCGAGGAAAAGTAAGCTGAGAGAAGTAACCAAGAAGCAGCAAGGCGAGAACCCAAGAGGGCAACGCTAGAACTAAGTTTCGGGGCAACACCGCTTCGTCCAGGCCCTGAGCAGGATTCCAAGGAACCCTGCCGCAAACTGGCGCAGCACTGGGACGGCATTGGGAGATGTCGTCCCTTTCATTTTTGAGTTTAAGTTTTGAACGGCGGCAACGATCCGCCAAAAGGAGTTGTATGTCTACATTATTCGACGCCGGTCTTCCGGTCGAACTTCGATTGGAAAAACTGGAGAGATATTTAACGGATCAGCGTCTGCATCACGATTCTAGACGTGGAGCCGAGGGCGCGAAAGGCGAGAAGGGTGAACCCGGTGAGCAGGGTCTACAGGGCGTACCTGCTGACCCTAACGAGGTATATATAGCAGAAGTGGCAAAGGGTCTTTTAAAGAGGGATACTGAACTCGCTTTGAAAACCTTGACTGAGCACTTCGACAGCGAGCACAACATTCTTGTGCAAACCATCCGCCACGAACTCATTAAAGCGGGTGTTATAGGCGAAAACCTCAAAGCCATTTTGGTCCCGGGTCCGGTTGGACCGCCAAGCACAGTTCCTGGGCCGAAAGGCGACCAAGGCGATAAGGGTGATAAGGGTGATCGTGGCGACCGTGGATTCGGTGTTCAAGGCGAGCAGGGCGTTCCAGGGCCGGTTGGAGCAACTGGTGTTCAGGGTCCGAAAGGCGAAACCGGTGCAACCGGCGCAGCAAGCACGGTGCCGGGGCCGAAAGGCGATTCAGGTTTGACTCGTAACGAAGTTGCCGCGCTGTTTATCGACATGAAGAATCGTGGTTCATTGGGGCACGAACTGATCCCGCGTCCTGGAAGCGAGTCTGCTGGCATAACCAAGCAGGACTTGAAGGATTTGCTGACCGAACTCAAGGCTCACCAGGTGGTGCCTAAGAGGGGTTGGTTTGCTAGGTTATTCGGACGGTAAGCACCAACATATATGGACAGCACTCTCAATTTATACAACTCGCTAAATACACGCTTGAACCAGCTTGATGCTGAGTTTAAGGCCCTCGGTCGAAACGAATTCGGCGGGAAGCGGGTGTTGCAGGGCGAGTCAGGTTCAATAACTCAGGCTGTTGAAGCTTCGATCAAGGCCCTCCGGAATGACAGGTGATTCCGTTTTGCGACCGGGGTCAAATCGGTCTGGTGGGTCAGTTTGAAAATTTGCCGAAGGGCTCGCCGCAGTAGTGACAGCGAGCAATCCGGTCGGCTAGGGGAGCATTACTAAGGGCTTGCCGTAGGCCCACGGGCTGGCCACACCTCTGACATCGGAGACCGTCTTGACTGCCCGACCCTTTACTATGAAAGTATGTGCCAGCCCCCCGCGCAACTAATAGCAAGATGAATCCGACAGCGGCTAAAACTAGTTTGGAAAGCCATAATGCAATGAACATCATGGCAAATGAAGCGAGTGCGACCCACATGAAAAAACGGACGACAGGGTAGTTGGAGCCTTTGACGCGGATTTGCGCGGTCTGATTCATGCAAGTGCGCTGTCTGTCTCCTTCTTCGATAATCTTATCAATTCATTTAGGCCTCAAAATGTGATCTGCAAGCCGGGTTTCCAGGGCGGGAGCAACGCTCATCCCGCGACCGACGGCCCGCTTCGCATCGAGAGGTAAATCCTGATTAGTGGTTACCGGACAAGTCCGTTTTGTAGGGCCGAGCCTTCTAGACCTCTCGGCTAGGTTCTTCAAAAACCCTCTTCCACATCCGCGCTCCGAACCAGTAGCCCCCTCCCGTCCAGATAACCAACTCGAAAAACATCTCAAAGTACAATTCTCCGTGAGAAGGGACATGCCAGCCGTGGTCGTACCATCGCCAGAGTGTCGTGACCAGAAACACAGGTATGCCCCAGCCCAATATGCCCCAGGTGAAAATGAAATATTGACGACCCTTGGCCCGTATCCGTTCACGACGCTCAATTTGCTTGGGAGACAGTGCAGCGGGCTTGAACAAGTTCATGTGAGAGTCTCTCGAGATTGCAGTCTATCACCACTTGCCCGGTTAGTCGCGTAACCGGAAAAGTTCGTACTAGTCCTTGCCGACGCTCGTCGTGGAAGTCCTCCGGAGCTGAACAATGCAGAATTGCGAATCGACGCCAGGACAGTTGACGAACCATGGTCCGGCGGGAATAAAATAAAAAGAATGACGGACCATGAAGGTTTTAAGAAGGCTCCTCCAGCGGTCCCGACGGATTTCCGCAAGAAGCGATTAGAACTAATCAGTTACGACATTCGAAGAGTATAACCGTAGCTTGACGAGACCGGGCGTTTCTGGTAGAATGTTTTGTGAGCGTCCTGCGTTTCCGGGGACGCTCGAAATCTTTATAGGGCGAAATCAAGCCGGGAACACAGCCCCGGTGCCCAAACCCGGTGGACCCACGTCCTATCGCCTTCTCCGTTAGGGAGTAGGAATAGCCGAGAGACGTTATGCTGGCAGGCCATTCTGGTCACAGAATGGTGGGTTAATCCACAGGAACCCTGGCAAGGTTCAAGCTGGCGAGCGCATTCGTGCGCCTGCAAAGGACCTTGCTATGGCTCGTCAATCGAAGTATCCGACTCCACCTGCACAAGTTACAGTTGCGCCGGAGGCTCCGGTCCCGGTCCCTGTGAGAAAAGCAAGGAGACCTCCGCCTGTACCAGTGAAAAAAGAAAAGAAACCTTGCATATCGATAACGTTATCGTTGCTTCCTGGTAGTCTGACCGTGCGGGATATTGCCTGCCATGTCAGGAAACCGGAAAAGACTGTTCGATTGTGGCTGAAAAAAGGATTG
>QHXE01000341.1 GCA_003222835.1 Acidobacteriota bacterium
GCGCTGCCGCTCCTGAAATTCACTCACCCAGCTCGTGACGGTATTGACCATGTCGCTGGCCGTCTTACGCGCGGCCTTTGGTTTGGCCGGCTTTCGCTGAGCACGTTCGGAGCGCTTTACGATTTTTACTACTTTTTTCTCTGACATATTCGGGTTATCTATCGCAGCCTTTCAAGAACCGGCTGCTCTCTCTTTTTCTAAGCCTTGTCTGATTCAGGCCTTCGAGTGATTCGCAAGTTAGATCAACGAAATCGCTGCTTGAAAGTTCCGTTTCTACCGTGCCTGTTCGGGGGAAAACTAATTGACCTGTTTCAGGAAAGCGATGTCTTAGACGCGGCCAGATTGGTTTTGGTTGCAGAAAAGCTTAACAGAATGCGTCTAGCTATGACAACCTCTCCTCATGGTGGCTTTCTGCTTGGAGTTCTCTCGATCAGTTTTTAGCGCGAAGAAGAACCTGACACCTGATAGGTTAGTCCGATTCTGAAGTCTCTGTCGTCAGATGAAAACTACCGACTGTGAGCTTGGAATATCAAATCGCTTGCGGCAGCGCGGGTTTCGACAAGCGAGCATGTCGTCGATGCGAACCATGTAGTCACGAGACTTTTGGAATTGGGCGCGATCCATTTCGTTAGCTCCGCGCGGAGGCGATGGTTTCTTGGTTCGCCTAAGCCAGCGCACTTCGTATTCGGCGCGCTCGCGGCAATGCGGGCATGAAAATGTTGCCCGCTTTACTTCCTGCTTCTCGTTAAAAAAATCTCGTTCATTCATAAGTTGGAGCGTCGACATCCTTGTCGGCGGTTCGCGGGCTCCTGCCCGCTCTTACGTGCTTGCTACGATTCTCGTTCATTCCTCGATTTCTAATTCGGCGGCGCCCTTCGCAGCCGCGGCCGTTTTGGCCTTTTCCTCTTGTAGCAAACGTTCCACAGCAGAAACAAGGCGCGTGGCATCGATGGGTTTCGGTTCGTAGGCGTCGGCGCCTCGCGCCAAAGCGAGCGTCGGCTGACCAGTGCCCCACTCAGCGACACTCAGCACGAAGGTCTCGCTGAGCTTCGGCGTGGCTCGCACGCGTTCGACGAATTCTGCCCCGTAGTCCGGCTGGGCAAGATCGACGACTACAAGATCAAAGGGCGAATCGAGCAATGAAGCATACGCGGTTCGGCGATCGCCCGCGTTAGTCACCGAAAATCCGCGCTCTTCGAGAGCGCCGCGGATCACGCGTGAAGGTGCTTCGTCACTTACTATCAGGATTCGCTGCGGCTCCACCACCATTGTTTTCTCTAGCCCAGGTATTCACACCTGGGAAACGAGAGCGAAGGGTAATTGATCAACCTCTTTTAGGAGGTTTATGAATCCGGCTTTAGCCAAGCGCGCCCCATAAATGGTGCTTCAATAAAACCACTGCCCGTCAACCCAGGCGTAAACACCTGGGCTAAAGAGAGACTCTCGCAAGCGCTCCGGATTTTGCTAAGCCGATCAGCAATGCTGCCCGATGCAGGAGATTAATTCAGCTCGCACAAATCGCGCAGGTATTGAAAACTATAAATACCAGTCTCGTGCCCGTCGCTCCAACGGAAATTCAGTGCGTAACGGCCGACGACTGAGACATCCTGAATCTCGACCTCATCTGAAATCGCTTCCGGTTTCAATGTCCGCTGTCCCGTCCATTCGTTGACGCACTGGGCGCAAGGGCACGACCGCCGCAGGGCCACAGCATCATAGTTGCACACGCGGCCATCTGCCCAAGTGATCCGCATCTGAGAATTGTTCTCTTGCGAAATCTCTCGTGGCTCGATCTCATCACGTCCGCGCCTCCCGGTTAAGCTATCCATCTTAGCGCTGCGCGCGTCTAACTCGCCTGCCCATCTTAAACCTCAGCGGAAGATCTCACAACGGGCGACCGGGCTCTTAGCGAGATCAAAACAAAGGCCGGCCTGGGAAAGGCCGGCCTAAATAGTGCTCGCTAAAGAATCGCAAGTCACCACTTTGGCGTGACGCCAAGGTTGTAGAAAATGAACGAATAGATGTCCGCGGTCTGCTCCAGTTGCTTCGTCGTGCTGCTGGCGCCGTGGCCCGATTTGGTGTCGATGCGAATCAGGATTGGGTCGGCACCAGCCTGCGCTGCCTGCAATGCCGCAGCGTACTTGAAGGAGTGCGCAGGCACGACGCGATCATCGTGATCCGCCGTCGTCACCAGAATCGACGGATACTTTGTTCCACGCTTGATATTGTGAACGGGCGAATAGGCATAGAGCGCTTTGAACTCCGCTTCGTTGGCGTCGCTCCGGCCATAATCCGCCGCCCAATTCCATCCGATCGTGAAAGTGTGATAGCGCAGCATATCCATCACGCCGGCATGCTGATGCACTGCCCTGAAAAGATCGGGCCGTTGATTGGCAACCGCGCCCACCAATAAACCGCCATTCGAAGCGCCGTCAATCGCCAGCTTGGCGGATGAAGTATACCTTTCTTTAATTAAATACTCGGCCGCGGCGATGAAGTCATCAAACACATTCTGCTTCTTCAATTTGGTTCCGGCTTCGTGCCACTTCTCGCCGTACTCGCCGCCGCCCCGCATGTTCGCCGAAGCGTAAACGACGCCCTGTTCCAGCAGAGCCAGTCGCAACGAACTAAACGATGGATTCGTGGTGATGTTGAAGCCGCCGTAGCCGTAAAGCAACGTCGGGTTATTTCCATCCAGCTTGATTCCCTTTTTGTAAGTCAGAAACATCGGCACGCGCGTACCGTCTTTGCTGTTGTAGAAGACCTGCTTCACTTCGTAATCGTTGGCATTGAAGCCGGGAATTTCGACGGTGCGAAACACCGAACTCTTCCTGGTTGCGATATCATATTGGTAAATCGCCGGTGGTGCGTTGAATGAAGTGAAACTATAGAAGACGAACTTGTCATCGTTGCGTCCGCCGAAGCCACCCGCGGTGCCGAGGCCGGGCAGAGTAATTTCATTCTCGAGTTTGCCGTCCAGACTGTAAACGTACGCCCGAGTAGTTACGTCCTTCAAATAAGTCGCGAAGAGTTTGCCACCGGCTGTGCCCGAGCCCTCCAACGGTTCGGGCCGTTCCGGCAAAACGTCTTTCCAGGTCTTCGTCGCCGGATCGTAGAGCACAACCTTCCCGTTCGGCGCGCCATGATTGGTTCGAATCAAGAATTTATCGCCGATGTCATCGAGCACACCAAAACTGTCGTTGGTGATATCGGCAACAATAGGAGTGAACGCCTTATCGCCTTTCGACAGATCGCGAAAAGAAAGCGCGTTTCCATCCTTCCCCTTGCCTCGCTCGGAAACCGAAAGAATCGCGAAGCGCTGATCTTCAGTTACACTCACGCCCTGAAATCGTTGCGAGTGTTCCTTGTCTTCATAGATCAGTTCATCTTCTGATTGCGGCGTGCCGAGCTTGTGATAATAGACGGTCTGAAATTCATTCTTCGAGTACAGCTCTTTGCCTTTTTCGGGAGCGGGATAGCGGCTGTAGAAGAATCCTTCATCGCCCAACCAAGAGCCGCCGCCGTTTTTGATCCACTGCAAATGATCGTTCAGCGGCTTTTTGCTTGCGACATCCAAAACGTAAAGGTCGTTCCAGTCTGAGCCGCCCTGCGAAATTCCGTAGAGCACATAATTCCCCTTTGGGGACCACGAGAATGCTCCTAAGCGCGAAGTTCCGTCGGCCGAAAATTTGTTCGGATCGAGCAAAAGCTCAGGCGTGGCGTCCAAACCTCTCTGAATGTAATAGACGTTTTGATTCTGGAGGCCGTCGTTCTTTGAGAAGACGAACCACTCGCCGCGTCGGCTGGGAGCGGTGTACTTCGGATAATTCAGAAGCTTAGTCAGACGATCTTTGAGTTGAGCACGGTAAGGAATCTTGTCGAGATATGCGAACGTGACTTTATTCTCGGCTTCGACCCAGGCCGCGACTTCGGGCGAATCATTGTTCTCGAGCCAGCGATAAGGATCGGGAACCTTCGTGCCGAAGTAGTCGTCAACCTGATCGACTTTTTTCGTTGCCGGATAAGTGAGCCGCCCGCCATTGCCATCTCCGTCGCCACTCTTTTGGGCGTTTACCGAAACGAGAGGCGTGGACAACAACACCGCCAAAAACACGACTGTAGCCAGCGTTATAAAAGCAAACTTAATCTTTCTCATTTTGGATTGGTCCTCCGGGAAATCTTTCGGAAACTGAATTGTCGGCGGAAGATACTTTAGTCGAGACCGGCGAAAAATTCCACTCAGCCTGAGATGAATTGCAGAATTGCCTGGGCGGCGCGCCGGGAAGCGCCTGGTTCGCCCAATTTACCCGCGACTTCGTGCAGTTGCTCGCGCATCGATCGGTTGCTAATTGGATCAAGCAAAGCGAGTAATTCTCGGGCTAAAGCTTCGGCATTCAAGTCGTTTTGGATTAGCTCTGTCGCCAGTCGTTGTCCGGCGATTAGATTCACCAGGCCGTAATGCTCGGCGGTAATCAAACGCCCGAGAATGTGCCAATTGACAAACGATTCCCTGTAAACAATCACCAGTGGCGTGCCGAGCAGCGCGGCTTCGAGTGTGGCGGTCCCGCTCGCAACCGCAGCGGCGTCAGCAGCGGCTAAAGCTTCGCGCGTTTCGTGATGGATGATGCGGAGAGAAGTTTTAGACGACCAATTATTTGCGCCCCCTTGAATTATTTCCTGAGCTTCTTTGGGATCGCGATTCGGAGCGACCACCACGATAAACTGAATGTCAGGGCGTTGCTTTGAAATCACCAAAGACGCGCCGAGCATTGGGGGCAGAATTCGAATTAATTCTTTGTGCCTGCTACCGGGCAGCAGCGCGACAATCGGGCGCGACGGATCGAGATCGTTACGACGACAGAACTCTTCACGATCGTAGCGCGCGTGAACTTCGCCAACGAGCGGATGCCCGACATACTCAACGTGTGTCATGCCACGCTTGGCATACCACTCTTTCTCGAACGGCAGAATCGAAAGCAGCAAATCGACGTCGCGTCTCACGTTTCGCGCGCGATATGAACGCCAGGCCCATAATTGCGGACTGACATAGTAAATGACCTTAATCCCTCGACGGTGCAGCCAGCGCGCGAGACGCAGATTGAAGTCGGGCCAATCAACCAGAATCGCAGTCTCGGGTCTGCTTTTTATCGCGGCGCGTTTCAATTCTCCAAAGGCGCGCCAGAATTTCGGCAAAGAGCGCGCGATCTCCCAAAGCCCAAGGATCGAAAGTTCATCCGCGCGAACCACCGAATCCACGCCCGCCGCGCGCATCTGCCGTCCCGTCGCCCCAAAACATTCGAACTGAGTCTCCGGCGCGATCGCGCCCAACGCGTCGACAAGCGCAGCGGCATGCGCATCGCCCGAGGCTTCACCGGCGACGATCATTACGCGAAGACGCTTGGTTGAGTTTTGGGCCACGCTGAATCAAGTCGAGATCTAACCGCAGAGGGCGGCAGAGGTTTGGCAGAGGATGCAGAGCGTTTTCCTCAGCGCCCTCTCCGAAAACCTCCGCGACCTCTGCGGTTAAGAAACTCTTCCGTTTACCTCACCTCGTTATCGCACCTTCTGACTTCAATGCTAAAATGCGGCATGATCTTGAATACCCTAGGCCAGGCGCGACTTTTCCCGTTGATCGCGATCCTGTTGACTTGCGCGATCGGTTCTGACGCGCAATCGGGCCGCCGCTCGACTGGTGGATCGACTGCGACGGCGCCCTCAGTTTCTGGCCCAAAGACCGTTGAGAAGAAACCGGAAAAACCTCCATCGATTCAATTGTTAGTGGGCGTTGCAGACCCCGACGCTTTCACTAACATCCCTTACTACTTGTCAGACACAGTCCTCGATAATTGCTTGCGGCGCTTAGGCGATGCCTCAGATGTTATGGCCACTTCGGCGGGACGCGGCATGAATCGGTCCGATGCAATCCGGCATGCCAAAGAGGAGAAAAACAGATACGTGGTATGGCTGCAAATCGGAAGCGACCTCACAAATTCAAGCAAACAATCAAAGAACGGTCCCGATGAGTTGTACGTCAATTACACGATATTCGAACCGGAGACGGCAAAGGTCAGACAATCGGGCCGAACCCACCAATCGATCTACAAGACCGGACGAGTCGGAGTTTCGGGCCCCTCGAAAAACAGTCCACTCTATTCCGAGTACGCGCTGAAGCAGGCCGCGCGAGAAACCGCCGAGCGCGTCCTGGAAACATTCGACATCAAGCTGCGCGACGAGCGTATGTTACAGAACCGCGAGCGGTAGCGACCGGCCTGGGTACGCAGTCGTCCCGACTGCTTTAGCTTCAGGATGGCGACGCCCAAGCAGGCGAGACGCCTGCGTACCCAAGGCCGGTCGCTAACGCTCTCGACGCTGTAACTCAGCCTCGGCATACAGTCGATCAATCACGTCTCGATACTTCTCATTGACCACCCGCCGTTTTACTTTCAGCGTCGGCGTCAGCTCGCCGCCTTCGACCGTCAATTCTTTCTCCAGCAGTGCGATGCGTTTGATTTTCTCGAACTGCGCGAGGTTTTGCGTGCGTGCCGCTATCTGACGCTCAAATAGATTGATGATTCGCGGATCGTGACAGAAATCTTCATGCGTGCGCAGGTCCAGCCCTTTGAATTTGGCATAGGACTCAAGCTGCTCCCATTCCGCTACGATCAATGCCGCCGGAAATCTTCTTTCGCTGCCGATTACCACCACCTGATTGACGAAGCGCGAACTCTTGATGAGTTGTTCGATCGGTTGCGGCGAGATGTATTTGCCGCCGGAAGTCTTGAACAGTTCCTTTTTCCGGTCAGTGACTCTCAGGAATCCATCCGCATCGAAACTGCCAATATCTCCCGTCTTAAACCAGCCATCTCCCGTGAACACTGCGCGTGTTTCTTCGGGCTTGTTCCAGTAGCCCAGCATGATGTGCGGTCCACGAGTTTCGATTTCCCCGTCAGAGGCGATGCGCACCTCGACGTTTGGAATCGGTTTGCCGGTGGTGCCGACTCGATTTTCGTCAAGCTGGCCTGCAGAGATCACCGGCGAAGTTTCCGTCAAACCGTAACCTTGCATGATCGGCAAGCCTGCGCCCGCGAAAGCCAGGGCCACGTCCGGCGACAACGGCGCGGCTCCGGAAACGAAAATGCGAATTCGCCCGCCCAATGCCTCGCGTAATTTCGCAAATACTAATCGGTCGGCGATCTCGTGGCGCCGCGAAAGCCAAAACGGAATCGGCCGTTGACTCAACGCAAGTCGCGCCCAGCGCTTTCCAGTCTCAATGGCCCAATCGAAAAGCAAGCCATTCGTTCTTCCCTTTTCTGCCGCTCTTTCTTTCGCCTTCGCCAAAATCTTTTCATAGATTCGCGGCACGCCAACGAAGACCGTCGGGTGAACTTCGCGCAGATTGATTGCGATCTTGTCCAGTGACTCGCCGAAATAGACGCTCATGCCGTGATGCAGATACATGTTCATCGCCTGTCGTTCGAATCCATGCGACAGCGGCAACACCGACAATGCGGAATCTGTTTCCCCGAACTCAAAATGGTTCGATGAAGCAAGCAGGTTCGAAACCATATTCGCATGCGTCAACATCACACCCTTCGGCTCGCCCGTGGTGCCCGACGTGTAAATGATCGTCGCGAGATCGCCAGGTTTTGCCGCGCGAGCCAATTCATCGGCCAATTCGGGGCGTTGACCTTCCAATTCCCGCCCGCGCGTTTCCAACTGGGTCAGGCTCAGATGATTTTTTTCATGCGGCGCCGCTGGGTACGCAGGCGTCCCTGCCTGCTGGCTCGCAGACTCAGGCGTGACAGCCCTCTCAGAAGCACGCTGGAAGCGTGCGTACCCGGACGCGTCCGCATCAAAGAGCACTGCGTTTTCGACGTTGCCACCCTCGCGCAAGACGATTTCAATCTCCGCGAGTTTCGCCGGTGTCGAAACGAACAACGCGCGCGCGCCGCTGTCCTTAAGGATGTATGCGACCTGCGACGGCGTCAGCGTCGGATAAATCGGCACACCGACCGCGCCGGCAAAGATGCAACCCTGATCGGCCAGCACCCATTCGACTCGACTCTCAGAAAGCAACGCGACGCGATCGCCTTTGCGAATTCCCAATGAATACAGCCCCAGAGCAATCGAGCGCGCACGTCGCAGCATCTCGCCCGCCGACATCGAATGCCACGCGCCATCGCGTTTATAGTTCAGCGTGTCCGGTTTCGGATGGTTGCGAGCCACGCCTTCGTAGATGTCGACCAGCGTCGTCGGCCCGGCGTCAGCGTGCGGCTCGACCACCTCTAATTTCTCGGCTATCTCCACCATAGATAACGTTCAATCTGGATTCCCTCTCCCTTTGGGAGAGGGTTAGGGTGAGGGCTTAGCGCGGAAGAAGAGAAAACAAATCCAGTCCCTCTCTGCGCCCGTCGCTGCGCCCCTCACCCCAGCGCTCTCCCTTTGGGAGAGGGAGTATTTAACTGCTCACTCCACTTAGAAAAACTTCCATGACGACATCAGCCATTGGTTCGAGCTTGTAGCTTCGCTTTGAAATGATCCAATTCGTAGCCATCTCGTCCAATGCGCCAAAGAGAATCTTCGCAGCAACCTTCGCGTTCAATTCCTTCCGAAAGACGCCTTCACGCTGTCCTTCTTCAAACGTGTGACGCAATAACGCCAAATACTCGGCAAAGCCTGCGGCTGAGAACTCTTCCATGAACTTCGTCGAGCCGCGCAATTCAACCTGAAACACCACGGCCAGATCGCGGTCGGCTCCCAAACGCTCAAGATGCAGCTTAGCAATACGTCGCAGCTTCTCGCGCGAATCATCAAGATTCTCGATCAGCTTGCGGCCCGCCGCGATCGCTTCAGCTATGTTTTGATCGAAAATCGAATGCAGGATCTCTTCTTTGCTTTTGAAATAAAGATAGACCGTGCCGTCAGCGACCTCTGCCGCGCGCGCGATGTCTGCGACCTTGGAATTGAAATACCCATTGCGAGCAAACACCCGGGTAGCCGCGCGCAGGATTGTGCCCCGCTTGTCGGCGATGGAATTGCGAGATGAAACCCGCTTCTTAGAAGAGCGCGCCATGAATGAATGAGTCGTCACTCAGTGACGCCTAGCCTAACTTGACTTGAAGATTGTCGCAAGCCTGAGAGCGAAATACACGGCGTAACTCTGTGTGAATCTCTGTGGTCCTCTGTGCCTCTGTGGTGATCACTTTTCGAGGCAGATTCACCACAGAGACACCGAGGCTGCACAGAGAAGCACGGAGTGAGTAACTCATCGCATAAATGCTTGCAACGTCAGATAAAGTTACAGACAATCAGCGAAAAGAATCTGAGATTGTGCTTAAATTCGACCAATGTTGGCTGCATAGTCCGTCGCGCATCGGTGAAGAGCGCGTCTTCGCTATTTAGTCGTCGGCAGCCGAAACATCGTCATCATCATTGAACGAGTGGAGCTCTTCGGTCTCCACCATGTCCTCGCTCGATTCCAACTTTTCAGCTTCACGGCCATCGCCAGCGACTTTCTCTCTGGCAATCAGCTTGCCGGCAGAATCGAATTGCAGTGCGCCGTCGCGGATTCTCACCTGGGTTAGCGGGAAGGCAGTCTTAAGACCGGCTGCGCTGAAAAGTTTCTCGATTCGATAATTGATGTCGCTGCGAATCTGCACGTGTCGGCGGGGGCGATTGGTCCACACCAGCAAGCGAAAGTCGTTCGACCAATCGGCGAGGTCCATGAACTGGACTTTTGGCGGCGGGTCGTCCAAAACGTTATCAATGCCTTCAGCCGCTTGCAGCAAGGTCTTGGTTACCAGTTGGACATCGCAAGTGGTATCGACCTTAAGCGGAATTGCGATGCGCGCGCGCGGGTCCCCGTAAGACCAATTGATCAAGCGGTCCTTCACCATCTTGGAATTGGGCACGATGATCGAGATGCGATTATTCGTCATCATGATCGTCGTGCGCAGGTTGATGCTTTGCACGTCGCCTTCGTCGCTGCCGATGGTGATGCGATCGCCGACGCGCACGGGTCTTTCAAACAACAGGATGAAGCCGCCGGCTAAATCGGAAGCGATGTCGCGCAAGCCGAAACCAATGCCCACGGACAGCGCGGTGAAGAGTACTGCGATCGAAGTAAGATCGATGCTGAACGAAAATTTGAGCGCCCACAGAGCGCCGAGCGCGATAATGATGTACTGCGTGAGCCGCGCCAGCGTGTAGCGCAGTCCCGGCTCGAGGTAAGCCTTCTTCGTAATCTGGCGTTCGAACAACCGGCTCAGCGTTCGCGAAAGGAGCACCGTGAGAATAAGGATGAGCAGTCCGCCCGTCAGCGAGGTCGCTGAAAACTCCGCATTGCCCACCTTGAATTGGTGACCAAGGTAGACCGCAACTCTGCTGAAAACGCCCTTCCAGCTTTGCCAGAACTCCCTTATGCCAAATATAAAGGCAACGGAATTTGTTTCTGCGATGATCATGACGATGCGCCACACGCTGGCGGGGACAACACCTACACCGCAAATTCTTAACAGCCGACTAACTCTTCAAAATATAAAGGGGCTTGAACCTATCCTACCATCAGCGATTGGCAAGATAAAACTTGGTGGCTGTTTATCAAAGGATTGTAGGTAATTCTAAAGGTATTTTGGGTTGCCTCGCGAGGCTTACGACCTAATAAACATTAGACTCCTAGCGGAGTTTCTTCGCGTATGAAAACGTCCACAGTTAAGTCTCTCTCTCCCAAAGGCCGAGGGGTCTACTTGCAGATCTTGGCACACGGTAAATTGGCGCACTGCTTGGCGCGAATCGCTGTTCAGGGTACTATGCCACATCCCCTGCGTAAGTGATTCCTTTTGCTTTTCCGAAACATGAATGAGGAAGGCCAGGAACTGATGAACAAGTGGGGCAAGTCCGTCAGCCCTTGGCGTGATGTGCCGGCCAGCGATTGGCAGGATTTGCGCTGGCAACTCCGCCACTTAGTTCGTACGGTCAAGCAGTTGGGGGATTTGTTGGGTCTGCCGGAAACTGAAAAGAGGGCCCTGGAACGCCTGCAAAAGAAGTTTCGATTCGCTATCTCACCTTACTATTTCTCGCTGATTGATCGTCGCGATTCTAATGATCCGATTCGCCGCATGGTTGTGCCCAGCTCGCGCGAAGAAACGAGCACGGGAACAGAAGATCCGTTGGCTGAGCGCGCAGATCAAGTTGCGCCAGGGCTGACACATCGTTATCCGGATCGAGTGCTGTTTGTGGTCACGGCCTTCTGTTCCAGCTACTGCCGCTTCTGCATTCGCAAACGGAATTGGAAAGATAGCGACGCTGCCTCAACTCGCGCCGAGATCGATGAAGCGATTGCCTATCTGCGCAATCACGAAGAAGTGCGCGACGTGCTCATTAGCGGCGGCGATCCTTTGACCCTGCCGCTCGATCAACTCGATTACATTCTGAAGGAGATTCGCGGAGTGCCGCACGTTGAGTTCGTCCGCATCGGCACCCGCGAGCCGGTGATGTTGCCGATGCGGATCACGGGTGATCTATTGCGTCTGCTCGATAAGCATGGGCCGCTTTGGATCAATACTCATTTCAATCATCCGCGCGAGATTACCGAAGAAGCCGCGGAGTGCTGTGAAAAGCTGGCCCGGCTGGGAATTCCGCTGGGCAATCAGACCGTGCTGCTCGCGGGAGTCAATGACGATATCGAAACGATCAGAGATCTGTGCCAGACGCTTTTGCGCATTCGCGTGCGGCCGTACTACCTCTATCAATGCGACGCGGTGGTGGGCGCCGATCATTTGCGTACCAGCGTTTGGAAGGGAGTCGAAATTATTGAATCGATGCGTGGACACACCACAGGTTTGGCAGTTCCTACTTACGTTGTCGACGCTCCAGGTGGTGGCGGGAAAATTCCGCTGGCGCCCAGCTATCTCGTCAGCGCCGCTCCCAATCACGTCGTGTTGCGAAACTTTAAAGGCGCGCTTTTCAGTTATCCCGAGAACGGAACCGCCATAAACGATGGCAATCAGGCGGCGAATTCTGTCGCCGATCTTTCGACTGGAAAAGGTAACGGACTGATTCCCCGTGGCGAGCCTCATTACAAACGACGCGATGCATTGGCCGCCGAGCGCCGCCTCAGTGAGTTGGACCAAGTCGTGACGAACATCAAAAGATGAAGGTCGCTCTCCTCTACAACGCCCGCCCTGACGTAATTGCTTCGGATGTTCCCGACGATGCCTTTGAAGAGTACGACAGCGCCGAAACTATCGAGAGTATTGCCGGTGCACTCCGCAAGCTCGGACTGGTCGTCGAGCCGGTTTTGGCAGATCGACGACTCCCGTGGCGCCTCGCGAACGGCCAATTTGATTTCGTTTTCAATATTGCGGAGGGAGAAGGACGCCGTTGCCGCGAAGCAGTTCCGGTTGCCATATGCGAACTACTCGGCATTCCTTTCACAGGTTCGGATGCGCTGACGCTGAGCGTGGCCCTC
>QHXE01000231.1 GCA_003222835.1 Acidobacteriota bacterium
ACTCCCCAAAGAGGCTGCCCGCGGGAGACGATCCCGCCTCACTTCTGGCGGTTGGCGGATTGGAACTAAGAGGTTTTGATATCGGAATTCGAGCGCCCTTAACGGTTTCTTAGGCTTACAAGGACGAAACGGTGCGCCGCCCCTCGGCGCGAAAATCAAAGCAGTAAGAGTTTTACCCGGTTCCGCCTCGAGCACACTGTATTTTTTTGACGACGGGAGTTGCCGATGAACCAGAAACGTTCCCTCAGGGTCGCACTTTTAGCTTTTAATCTCTTCCTTCTCTTCACCTTAATTGGGTCAATTTCAGTTGGGACATTCGCACGCGGCAAACGTGCACGTGGACGGGCTGCAGCGCGCAAGGCGGAGCGCGGCGGTCGAATGTCCAAACGCGAGCGTCGAGAGGTGGCGCGCTCGGGACGTCGTGGGCGTGAACGCGTCCATCTGTCGAAACGAGAGTTGCGCGCTGAGCGGAAGAGAAATGCCCGCGAGGAGGCCGCCTATATTGCCAAGCTCGAAAAACGCGCCGGCCACAAACTTAGCAAACGCGAGCGTGCCGCAGAGATGCGTAAGTTCGGATCGAAGCACCGCCGCGATCTGGAAGAAGCACGTCGCCGCGCCGAGGCTGCGCGCCAGGCAGCGATTGCGCGGCAGCGCGCTCTCGATGAAGGTTTACGTAACGAAGTTCAGGAGAACATCGCGAAAGACAATACGGTCGGTGAGGATCTTGAAGTGCGCAAGGTCGCAGTTGAGGCTCTCGGTCATCATGCCGGCACGGTGGTAGTCATGGATCCTAAGACGGGTCGCGTGTACACCGTCGTCAATCAGGACTGGGCGCTGCGACGCGGATTCAAACCGTGTTCGACTATCAAACTAGTCACCGGCGTCGCCGGCTTATGCGAGAAAGTCATTCAGCCAATCGAGACCGTGAGTGACGGCAGCAATTATAAGATCGATCTGACGGACGCGCTTGCCTATTCAAACAATTCGTACTTCCAACACGTAGGCGGCGAAGTTGGTTTCGACAAGATGGTCACTTATGCCCGCGAGTTGGGCCTCGGCGAAAAGACCGGCATCAATTATATAAACGAGTCGCCCGGCCGGGTACCGCTATTCAAATCGGGATACGCGGTGAACCATATGAGCTCTCATGGAGATGATTTCGAAGTGACCGCGATTCAGTTGGCGGCGTTGGTTTCGGCGATGTCGAACGGCGGCAAGCTGCTAATGCCGCATGTGCCGCGCACCGTCGAAGAGAACTCGCATTTCAAGACCGAAGTCCGGCGCAAGATTAGTGTCGAGAATGAAGCCTGGAAACGGATGCTGCCGGGAATGATAGGCGCCGTTAATTACGGTTCAGGGAAGAAAGCCTATAACCCGGAACAAACGGTCGCTGGAAAAACCGGCACGTGCATTGGTCAGGGAGCATGGCTCGGATTGTTCACTTCGTACGCTCCGGTTGTTAACCCGCGGCTGGCTGTAGTGGTGATTACGCGTGGCACCGACGCCCATGCGCATTTGCCCGCAGCGATCGCCGGTAACATCTATCGCGCCTTAAGTCCGCGTTTCGGCACGCAGATCAATTTCCAGATTGCTGAAGGTCCGGATGATGAAACACCCAATACCGGCAAGGACAGGAAGGCTGCTGCTTTGAATGAGGAGGCCAAGGAGACCAAGGCCGCCACTGAAGCGGAAGAGAATGGTGACGATGCAGCCGACCCGGCCAAGTCCGGGCTCATCAGCCCCGACGCGAAGCCGGTGGCCGGCGCCGAATCCAAGGCCAACATAGAATCCAAAGTAAAAGCCACTTCAATGCCGATCGAAAACAAATCTAAGACTGAGACCAAAAATTCGGCCCCGCCAAAGGCTGTTTCGAAAGATACGAACGATGGTCGTCCTCGCCGTATCCAACCAGAAAAGCAGTGATCGACTGTTCGAATTGAGCGGTTGATTTTGCGACAGATGGATAGTGCCGAACTTGCGCGGCTTGCTTGCGAGAGTTCGGCATTTTTCATGCGATAGCAGAACAGTTTCTTGGGCGATCAGGTTCGGGCTTGACACTACGGCTTCTGTTGATTGATTATTCCCGTTTCTCTCATTAGTTAAGTGGTGCGCCGCTTGCAGTTCGACAACGGGCGGCGCGGGAATTGCATCTTAGGGGACGGCGCCGAAAGGCGGTGAACAACTCCCGAGTTGCGCACAATTTAGTTGGAAGAAATTGATCGGAGGCTTTAGCAAACCCATGAAACGTATGATCAAGTTATTCGTGTTCGCCGCCATCGTGGCCGCGTTCGCCGTGCCGGCGCTGGCCCAGTCGAAGGATTGCACTGACGAGAACAAATCCGCCTGGTATGACACCTTTCTCAAGAACTACAAAGGAGAGTCGGCCCAGCAAAAGGTTGCTTATGATGCTGCCAAACAGTACTTGTCATGTACCAGCGATCCGAGTGACCAGTATGCGGCATACCTCAAGAAGTTCGTTGATCTCATTGATACCTTCAATAAGGCCCAAGACCTCAATAAGCAGTTTGACGCTGCTTATAAGAACAAGAATTATGCTGACCAAATGCGTCTTGGGAAGCAGATACTGACCGGCGACCCGGACAACGCGACTGTGAACATAATCATGGGTGTCGCGGGACTGGGTGACGCGAACGTTCTGAACGAATCGTCACAGTACGCGAGGAAGGCGATCGCGTTGATCGAGTCGGGAAAGCCGGCC
The DNA here is from genome assembly GCA_003222835.1 of Acidobacteriota bacterium. The sequence continues at coordinate 2,720 of QHXE01000231.1, forward strand.
ACACCGTATCAGAAGGATCAGGCGCTCGCATACCTAAATTGGAACATTGGCAAAGCTAGTCTTAGCAGTGCTCCGGCCGACTCTATCCCTTACTTACTGAAAGCTGCCAAACTTGAAAGCGAAGTAAAGAAGAACCCTCAGCTTTATTTGGAGCTGGCAGCGGCTTACGAAAATGGACCTCGCGCCAAGTTCACGGACGAATACAAAAGCAAGCAGGGACCAAATGGTACTGAGACACCAGAGAGTAAGTTAGTTCTTGAGAACCTCAATCAGGTGATTGATCGCCAAATTGACGCTCTTGCACGCGCTGCGGCGTTAACCACGAACGCAAATGATAAAAAGACGGTAATGGACGATATTCTTTCCAAGCCTCTGCCAGAGATGCCGGCGCCGCTCACGTCGCTGCCTACCACGTCGACGCCAACAGGCTCTCCGACTAACGTTGGTTCACCCGGAACGAACGGAGGCGCGGGGAATTCGGGAGGCACGAAGACTGCCGGCAGCAACAACACTGCGACGACGGGACAGACCAAGACTACTTCGACGTCAACAACCGGAGGGCAAACCGGAAGCGCTAAGCCGAGCCCGAGTCCGACGCCCAGACCAAAGCAGCGGCGCTCGAATCATCGCGTAGGAATGTAAAGACAGCCCGCGATCGCACGTCCTACTGACACGCCGAATGTAACGTCCTTCGACGCTGCGTTCGGCGTTTTGCTAGAATCCCCTGCGTGAGAAGTTCCGAAATTGAAAAGCTGGATCAACTCGAAGCGGTTCTGAGTTACTACTTCAGCGATCGCACGCGGCTTGTTCAGGCGATGACCCATCGCTCTTGGGCGCACGAGCAAGTTTCGCCTCGGCAGCAGCGAGAGGCCCGCGATCTTCACAATGAAGCGCTCGAATTCCTGGGCGATTCAGTTCTGGGATTGATTGTCGCTGACTATCTCTTTAAAGCTTATCCGGGAGCCAGCGAAGGCGAACTCTCGCGCATGAAACATCGCTTGGTGAGTGCGCCGACGCTGGCGAAGACATCGAAGGATCTGGGTCTCGGCGAGTTCGTGCGATTCGGCCGTGGAGAAGAGAAGAGCGGCGGCCGGCGCAAGCATGCGCTTTTAGCGGACGTGTTCGAAGCGGTGACCGGCGCAATCTTTCTGGATGGCGGATTAGACGCAGCGACAAAATTTGTGGAACGCGCGCTCGGCGACGATCTTCGCGGAGCTAATCCGATAGCGGCGGCCGCGGCCGATCCTAAGACTATGTTGCAGGAGAAGCTGCAAGCGACGCGTCAACCGGTCCCGCGATATACGGTAATCGAGACGCTGGGCCCGCCACACAAGCGCATGTTTCACGTCGAGTTGAAATGGGATGGCGGCTCGACGCGAGGCGAAGGTCCGACGATCAAAGCGGCCGAGGCAGCGGCTGCGCGAGCCGCATTGCAACTAATGGAAAACGAGCAAAGCGAAAATAGTCTCGCTTGACCATCGCGCGTTCCAGCATCTACGATGTCCTCAATGAATGAACCAGCGATCACGACCGAGAAAAGTAAGAGCGGAGTTTTTAGCGCGCGACCTGTCAATCCTAACGGACGTGATCGTGAATCGTTAGTTGAGACCGAACCAACCGGCCCACCCAAGACTGTCATCCGTGAATATTTCGAATCTGCGGTCGTCACGGTAATCATGGCTTTGTTCGGCATGACCTTTATCGTTCAAGCCGTCAAGGTTCCCACCGGCTCAATGCAGAATACGATCACGGTCGGCGATCATCTGCTCGTCAATAAATTTATTTTTGCGCCTGGCCCGCGCTTTCCCTTTCTGCCACAGCGCGAGATCAAACGCGGCGACATCATCGTTTTCAAATATCCCGGCAATCCATTCGATCCCGAACGCGACAAGCAGGAAGACAACATCCCTTACAAAGTTAATTATGTGAAGCGAGTGATCGGATTGCCCGGCGATTCAGTTGAGGTGAAGGGACTACGCGTCTTCATTAACGGGCAACCCTTGCCGGAGCATGTGATCGTCGCGCAGAACAATAACGACAAGGCGCCA
>QHXE01000232.1 GCA_003222835.1 Acidobacteriota bacterium
CGGGAGTTTCTTGTCGGCAGCTGCCATCCCCGCGAACTCATGTACCTTAATTGGGTCCGTTATTTTGACCAAGCGCTGCTTAACCGCCTTTATTCACAGGATTTGAAACGCGAATTGGCCGGCCACGATCCCTCTGCGTTTCTAATGGGACTCTTCACCAGAGCGGGAGGCGCTGATCTGATCGATCGCATCAATTACGTGGACCTCCACTCTTTTCTTCCGCACAACATTCTGCGTTATTCCGACCGCATGAGTATGGCTCACGGGCTAGAGATTCGTTGCCCCTACACGGACCACAAGCTCATCGAATTTTTGGCTCGCGTGCCGTGGCAATATAAGTTGCGGGGGAACCGAACCAAGCTCCTTCTCCGGCAGGCTGCTCAGGATTGGCTGCCGGAAAGCGTCCTCAAGCGGGGCAAGATGGGATTGAACCCTCCCATGGGGGTGTGGCTCCGAGGGCATCTGCGTCCCCTGCTGAGCGAGTATCTCTCCCCCGAGCAGGTAAAGCGCCGAGGATATTTCGATCCCGACACGGTAACGGAATTGATTCGCGACCTGATGACAGGTCGGCGTGATTATTCTCTCCACCTCTGGGCACTGATTTCCTTCGAAGAATGGCATCGACAATACCTGGATTCGATACCGCGTACGCAGTCAGCGGAGCCTGCGAAGTTCGTCTGCCAGAGTTCGCATCCCGCGTGACACGGCCTACCGTTGGAACCTACTGGCGGACCGTGCAGCATCTGCGGGGGTCGCAACTTGCCGCTCTTGCTCAGCGGCGCGTGCTGCGGCGCGAAACGCTCCGACGGTGGAAGTTTGTCGCAGTTGTACTGCAAAAAGTTTCGCAACCTGCCTCATTCCCGGAGTGGCAGGCACCTTCAGCGCTTCAGGCAATTGAAACTCGTGAATTCCGCTTCCTGAATGTCACGCATCCACCATCAGCGTACATTCCCTGGTCGTCGAGGGAATTCAGCCGACTTTGGCTCTATCATCTCAATTACTGCGATTTCCTCAATGTCGATCTTTGTGCGTTCGAGCGTCGCTTTCATTTAGTTAGGGCGCTGGACGTAGCACTGGATTGGTGCACACAGAACACAACAGGCATGGAGGTTGGGTGGGAACCATATCCGCTCTCCTTGCGGATCGTCAATTGGCTGAAATTCATAATGCGAAACGCGGAGAGAGCAGAAGCTCTGGGGAAAGGAGAGACTCTCCAGGCCCTGCTTGCGGGCCTGCGAATCCAAGCGCTTGCCCTTGAGGCCCGACTGGAGACGCACCTTTTAGCAAACCACCTCATGAAAAATATCAAGGCCCTGATGTTTGCTGGCGCGCTCCTCGGTGCACCTGAAAGCTCGCGCTGGTGGGCAAAGGGCGAAAGGCTTCTGCAGCGAGAACTTGCCGAACAAATCCTTGCCGACGGTGGACATTTCGAGCGATCTCCGATGTACCACGCCGAGGTCTTGGAAGATCTCCTGGACATCAGGACGCTGGCTTCAGCGTGCGGGTGCCTCATGAAGTGTGCGCCGCAGTTGTCAGCATGCATTGCGCAGATGGCTGCCTTTCTCCGTCGCATTCTCCACCCCGACGGCGAGATTCCGCTTTTCAATGACTCGGCATTAGAGATCGCGCGACCGGCCGGTCAACTCCTCACGCTGACGGGGGATTCAGTCGCAGTTCCGTCAATCGCTCGCCCCGAGGTGAGCATTCTGGACGATACGGGGTACGCTGTGATTCGCGCCCCGAGCTCTGGGGGATGTTTGATTTTCGATTGCGGACCGCTGGGGCCCGACTACCAAC
>QHXE01000283.1 GCA_003222835.1 Acidobacteriota bacterium
TGCCGAGGAAAACGTGGCTAGTGATTTCCTTTTGATTGGAATGGAATTTGGCGGGATTCAAGGGCGGATGGTTATGAGCAAGAGCGAATCGTATTGGGGGTCAAGGATCTCAATCTGCATCAAACCTCAAGTACCAGTCTCCTTCAATGTGTCTGTAAACTGGATAGCCTCCCTTTCGCTCAAGTACGTATCTATCGATGCTGTCCACTAAGTTCGCAGGCGGCCGTTTGGTATAGACGTAACTCTTGCTCGAACCGCTAACGACAAAACCTTGAGAGGAAGAGATGAATTCAACCATACCCAAGTCTTGATTCGCTGAGAATCCTCTCGGTATCCCAAGCCTGCGGAACCAACGTCTGTACTCGTCTATTCTGCCTTGGTCGATGCCAACGGTCTGAGGGTCATCCGGATTCGTCCAATCACAATCGACACGATAGAGTCCTTTGTCCGACATTACCATTTGTAGCAATTGGTTAAACTCGCCTGGGACCAACTGTTAACAACTCAAGGCCGGGCGACAACCGCTCGTATTCATCGCACGCTAGGGGCAGCGCATCTGATTTATGCGGGATGTCACCACTATTGAAGATCGAGGAGAATACTAAGAGATCGCAAGGAAATAACCTGTTAACCTGTTCAGAACGCCTCACGCTCCGCTTATCGATGGCTGTGGATCTCTAACCGCGAACTTCTCTTTCCACTGAATCCTGCCAGTTGCCTGCATCACCACAAACAAAGTGATGATCGAGCCAATCGTGATCGCCAGACCGGTGAAACCCTTCAAGAAAAAGGCGTAAGAGAATGCGACCAAATAGATGAATTGGGCCAGCGCTGCTTCGCGGGTCGCAAAGCGAGTGCCCACTACCAGCCGCAGATACGAAACCACCAGAAAGATCGACACGGCGGACGAGACGACAAAAGCGAAATGAATCGAAACGTGATCGACCAGATACGCGAGCAACAAGTGAAACGAAAAGAATGCCGCCGCGAGAAAGAAATAATTCATCGGATGCAACTCGATGCCGCGCAGCGTCGTGATGATGAGCATGAGAAAGAAAAAGAAGAAGAGCGAAACCGGCGCGAAGAGACTAATGCGGCCAGCCAGCGGACCCGGCTGTAACTTCTCGGGCATCGTCATCGCGATCTGGTAGCCGGAAACCAGGTTCTTGTAATTCCAGTCCAACTCCCAGCCGTTCGAAGTCTCGGTTTTCCTGGACGGCGAAAGCGTGTTGTCCGGAAAGTCAATCTCTTTGAAGTTGGTGATCATCTTCAGAGAGAAATCGCGTACCTGAGCAATATTCTGCGTATTCGCGCGGGATCGAGAATCGTCTCTGTCACTACTAACTTCGCCACTCCCGAAGCTGTAATGCCAATCGTTCAAGCCTTGTGACTGGTACCCAACTTTCAAGGTGGCCATCTTTCCGGCTGCAACTCGCGCCGTGCCGCTAGCGCTGTTCTTCGCGTTCGTCATCGTCACCGGCATATCGTCAACTGTGAAAACCAGATCGTCGTAGATTGCCTGGGCTGTGGGAAACTCCAGCGTGAATGTGACGATCTGATCTTTGTCGCTGGGATTGCGAAACGTATAGGCGCCGTCGAAAGCAACTCGATACGTGCTGTACCACAGCAAACCCTTTTGCCGGTGTTCAAGATTGAGACTTATATTGATGTGACTGCTTGCCAATGGCAGATCGGTACTCACTTTTTCCTGAGTGACCCGCTCGATCTGCTTGCCATTTTCAGTGGTTACTTCTTTCTTCGGCACCATCTGTTCAACCGAGGCCATCGGAGGCATCTGATTCTGCGGCGCGCCCCACGTGGAGGCGACCCGGCTGTCTGAAGAACTTCCTGAATCATAGGTTCGCTGAAAAATGGTCGCGCCGAGAATCGCCCAAGCGACAGTCGTACACAAGAAGATGAAAATGATGGCGCCGATGCGTTTAATCATGGATATCCCTCCCGGCACTAACGCGCCGTTTGTTTCTTGATCTGTGAATTGCACGAACATTAGTGATGATTCGTTCCGACGATTGTCTATTCGAGGGCGTTGACCGGCAATGTGGCTTCCCACGACCCAGCGTCGTGAGCCGAACGGGTAACTTCGCGAGCATTTGACCTCAATACGGGCTGAGTCACCGGCGCGAGCACGGCTTCGAGCAACGGCCGCATCTGGGATAACTGCTTGATCCGGATGACCAGGTCCCAGGCAAGTTCGAACTTTTTCCAGCCTGCACTGTAGAAGAAGTGTTTCAATGAATGCTTTGCCGATTTGTGCGCCGACGCGGCCTTTAGGATTGAACTCCAGTAATAGAACGATTCGTAAGCCCAGTCGTAGCCGCGCTTGAGTTCGGCCGGCGACATGCAAGAAGGGCGATAGACCACGTGGCGCGTATCGTAGAGGTCCCAGTTTCGCGTTTCGATCCGGTTGCGCGCGTTCATGTCCGCGAACAGGGACGTCCCAGGATACGGTGTCAGAATGTGAAACGTGGCGGTTGTGATACCGGACTCAACTGCCCAGTCCACTGTGCGGGAGAAGACGTCTCGGTCATCTCCGTCTAGTCCAAAGACGAAGCTACCGTTGATCATGATCCCAAGGCTGTCGAGTCTGCGAACGACTTCGCTGTAATTCCGGCCGAGGTTCTGGCGCTTGCCCGCGCCTTCTAGGCCACGGCTCGAAAGCGTTTCGAAACCTACGAAGAGACTTCGCAAACCGGCGGCTGCCGCTTCTTCGACCAGATCGTCGCGCAGGATCGAATCGACAGTGGCGGCGCCCTGAAAGACGCGGCCCATCCCCTTCATGCCGCGGAACAACTCGCGCGCGAACCGGGCATTTCCGAAAAGATGATCGTCGAGAAAATAAAGATGCCGGCCCGGAAGGCGCGCAATCTCGGCCAAGGCATCGTCCACGACTTGCGTGTAGAACGAGCGCCCGCCGGTGAAGAACCCGTCCTTGTAGCAGAAGGTGCAATGATGCGGGCAGCCTCGCGAAACGACGATAGAGTTCGGCACCAGGTATCGATGTCGCTGAATGAGATCGCGTCGTATCGGCGGAAGGCCTTCCAGAGTACGTACCGAAGATTCGTAGCGGCGTTGCGGTGTTCCTGACGCAAGGTCTCGGAGGAACTGTGGAAAGGTGTGCTCGCCAGGTCCGAGGAAGATCGTGTCTGCATGCGGGGCTGCTTCATCCGGCAGCGATGTTACATGCAGGCCACCTAGAACGACGTAGGACCCTTGCGCGCGATAGTGGTCCGCGATCCGGTACGCCCGATAGGCGTTGGTAATATAGACCTGAATGATCACCAGGTCCGGTTCGTCGTTGAGATCGAGCTTCTCGACGTGCTCATCCTGCAGAGAGATCTCAAGGTCAGGATCCAAGTACGCAGCGAGCGTTGCCAGCCCAAGTGGCGGAAATAACGAGTACTTGATCGGCCGCCAAAAGGG
>QHXE01000284.1 GCA_003222835.1 Acidobacteriota bacterium
TGATTTACGCGCCGGTTTATCGCAACGGGGCCAAGACCGACACAGTCGAAGAACGCCGCGCGGCGCTCATTGGTTTTGTTTACAGTCCGTTTCGAGCCGGAGATCTGTTGACGAACATTCTGGCGGCGCATGAATACCGAGGGACCGAGTTCCAGGTCTTCGATGGCTCGAAGGCGGACACTGCGAATCTGCTCTACGACTCAGCACCACACGCGGACGTTGCGAATGACGCTTCGCGGTTTGCCGCAACGACTACTATCGAGGTGGCGGATCGTCCCTGGACATTGCGCTTCAACAGCAATCGCGACTTCGAAGCCGGCTCGTCAACCAACCTCGAGATGCTGACCTTGATCAGCGGCAGTCTCATGAGTCTGCTGCTGTTTGCTATCACCAGATCGCAAACCCGGGCTCAAATCACCGCCGTGAGCGCCACACGCGAGCTGATACATTCCGAGAAAAGCCTGCGCAAGACCCTCGGCGAGCGCAAAACCGTGGAAGCCGCGCTGCTAAAATCAAAAGAAGAATTGCTGTTGGCGCATTACCGCTTTCAAGTCGCCGAGGAGGCTTCGAACAGTTTCCACTACGATTGGAATCTGGAAACTAATACAGTAGAGCGCAGCGAAAACTTTTCCCGAGTTTTGGGTTACGCGCCCGATGAAATCGCCCAAACCTGGGAGGCGTGGAAGGCGCTTACGCACCCGGACGATTTTCCGTTCTCTAAAGACGAGGCTATCGAGTATCTCAACAATCTTGAGGATGACACGCTGGAAGCCGAATATCGCGTCCTTCACAAAGACGGCCACTACCGCAATCTCTACAACCGCGGTATCGTGCTGCGGGATGAGCAGGGCAAAGCGCGCCGCGTCATTGGTCAAACCGTAGACATCACCAAACACAAGCAAGCCGAACAAGAACTGCGCGCGGCGCACGAGCGCTATCGCGAGCTTTTCCAAAACGCCAATGACATTGTTTACACGCTTGATTTGCAAGGCCGGCTGACTTCGGTGAACAAAGCGGGGGAATTGATCACTGGTTTTAGCGCGGAAGAAATGTTGGGCCGAAGCATTGCCGAGCTGGTGCGTCCCGAATCGATGCCTACTATGACGCAGATGCTCGAACGCAAATTTGCGGGCCAAACCCGAACCGATTATGAGCTTGAGATTCAGACGAAGCATGGTGAGCGCCGCACAATCGAAATCAGCAGCCGCTTAATAGTCGAGAACGGTGAGCCCGCCGGCATCCAGGGAATCGCCCGCGACATAACCGAAAGAAAACTCGCCGAAGAAAGAGTGCGCGCGGCGAACGAGCGGGCCATTATTGAATACGAGCAACTGCTGGAGCGGATTGCCGCGTTGGCGCAAGCCTTGGGCGCGTCGCATGAATTGGTTTCCATCTATCGGGCGTTGCGCGATTTTTCAATCGCTTCGGCGCCGTGCAACGGATTATTTGTATCGCTCTACGATCCTCTGAAGGACGTTCGCACCGCCGCATATGGATGGGGCGATGGCGTCGAGTTCGATGTTTCGGCCTTGCCGCCCATGCCGGTAACCACTGATGGCCCAAACAGCCGGGCGGTGCGGATGGCGGAAGTAGTGATCACTGACAATTACATGAAAACCACCACTGGCCATCCGCAAGTTATCGTCGGACCTGACAACGGCCTGCGGCCGCAAGCGTCTTTAGCAGTTCCGATGTCGGTTTTGGGAAGGGTTGTCGGGACGATCGAGGTGCAAAGCTACGCGCCGCACGCTTACAAAGCCGAACATGCGACCGCGATGCGGATGGCGGCGAATCTCACCGCCGTGGCGATTGAAAATGCGCAGTTGTTGGCGCGCGAAAGCCAGGCCCGCGCCGAAGCTGAAAAATCCAATCGTCTGAAAGACGAGTTTCTCGCCACCGTCTCTCATGAATTGCGCACGCCTTTGACGGCGATCCTGGGTTGGGCGCATATGCTTGATTCTAACAAACTCGCGGACTCGCGCATCATCACGGGCAATCTTTATCTAAATCTCCAGCCGACTGAATTGACTCGAGTAATCGAGGCCGCGATTAATGTCGTGCGTCCGACTGCCGAGGCGAAAAGGATTGAGATTGAAACCGAGCTGGGCGATCATCCCGCATTGGTCTCCGGCGACGCGCATCGCTTGCAACAGATTGTCTGGAATTTGCTCTCGAACGCCATCAAGTTTACCCCTCCGGGTGGGAAGGTTCGCATTCGCACCTTTGAAGACGTTACGCACGTGCATCTTGAGATCGCCGACAATGGCCAGGGCATTCGCGGGGATTTTTTGCCGCACGTCTTCGAGCGTTTTCGGCAGGCCGACAGCAGCACGACGCGGCAGCACGGCGGACTTGGGCTGGGTCTCGCAATTGTAAGGCATCTGGTCGATATTCATGGCGGCTCTGTACTCGCTAATAGCGAAGGAGAAGGAAGAGGCGCGATCTTTACCGTGACTCTGCCTTTGCTCTCGAGTGAGGGATTGGCAGCCACAGACGCGCAGAAAACGAGTAGCGATCTAAAACAGACTCAGCCTGAATTGAACGGAGTTCACGTGTTGCTGGTTGATGACGACGCCGGCACGCGCGAGATGATTTCGGCAGCCTTGAACGAACGCCGAGCGCGCGTCACCGCGGTAGCGTCCGCGCAAGAGGCGCTCAGCGAAATCAAACGGGCGCGTCCCGATGTTCTGGTGTCGGACATTGCGATGCCGGTGCAGGATGGCTATCAATTAATCGAACAGATTCGGGCGCTTGAGTTGAATCAAGCAAAGACGATTCCCGCGGTCGCGATCACCGCCTATGCGCGCGAAGAAGATCGCCGCCGTGCCCTGGCCGCCGGCTATCAGAGCTATCTGCCGAAACCGATCGAGCCGGCGGAGTTGATTGCCGTCGTCGCTGAATTGGTGTCAGAACCGCCCCGTGAGATAAGGACTTAGGGAGTATGACGGGATCATTCTATCTCACGGGGTAGCGGGCGGTTGATCTTCAACTCACCCGATACTCGGATTAGACGCTTCATGCCGCATCCGCACCGATCCTACGATGACGAAGGCGATGGCCTCGCCGTCATTCTGTTGCACGGCTAACCATTCAATCGCTCGATGTGGCGCGAACAGACCGATTTCTTGAGCGCGCGTGGCTATCGCGTCGTAGCTCCCGATTTGTTCGAGATGTCCGACAAGCTCCAGCTTGTCGCCGGCTCTGTCGAGCGTGCGACTGAAAGACAACGACAAGCTGAAGCTTATCGGACAGTACTGACGATGGCATCGATGGCCCACGCGGTCGCCGCATCGATGGATGAATTGAATATTGATCGAGTGATCATCTGTGGTCTATCGATGGGCGCTTATGTCGCATTTGAATTCGTGCATCTCTTCGCCAACCGAATCCACGCACTAGTCCTCGCCGGCGCGCGCACACAGGGCCCTGATGAGGATGAAAAGCAATCACGCGAACAGCAAGCACGCCGCATCCTGACTGAAGGCATGGCTTTCGTCGCCGATGCGATGTTGCCGAACCTTTTGGCGCCACGCACACTCGCGGAAAAACCCGATGTGGTTTCTCGTGTACGCGAAATGATCTTGCGCACCGATGCGCGAGGCGCCGCGGCGGCGCAACGCGGCATGGCCGCGAGACGCGATTATTCAAATGATCTTGCTGACATTGACGCGCCGACTCTAATCATTGCCGGCCGTGAGGATACAATCAGAAAGCCCGCGGACGCCAAGTACATCCAGTGTGGCATTACGAATTCGCGATTGGAAATCATCGATGACGCCGGACATTTGATGAACCTGGAGCAGCCGGAGATTTTCAACAGAGTTCTTCTCGGCTTCATAAGAGAAGCGGAGCCGCATAGACGAATTTTCATTCACACCCTGCTTTAGGAGTCTGTCGGAAATCCCGTAGGGATGCAATGTTTATAGAAAAGCTCGAACCTATTGATCTCGGAGAGCCCATTTATGGGCGAATGATAGTCGGTTGCGCTCCTAGAGGAGCAACTACATCTCAATTGTGCCTACGCTTCTATAGACATTTCACCGCTACGCGGTTTTCCCGACAGACTCCTTTAGCTGGGTGTTAGCCCGAGCGTCACTTCGTCTTGAACCGTTTCAACGGTTTCCCTTGCGACGCGAAACCGTTAAAACGGTTGATGTGTGGCCGAGTCCCGTTGTCACCCAGCTAAAGCAGGGTGTGAATGAGAGCCTTACATTCGACCTAATGGCTATGTCCCGGTAACACTCGAAGCGGCGAAAAAATTAAGATGACAGAGCTGAAAAAATTCACTATCGAAGAACGCGTGCGCTGGGGTGATGTGGACGCCGCCG
>QHXE01000285.1 GCA_003222835.1 Acidobacteriota bacterium
GATCCTCCAACTTATACCCGCTCTCAATCTTGAGGGCACGAACTAATTCCTGCGATTCACGCGTTTCTCCGATCGGGATTACCAGGCGACCGCCAGTTTTCAACTGTGCGATTAACGGCCCAGGTACCTGCGGCCCGCCCGCTGCAACCAGAATTCCATCATATGGCGCGTGAGCATTCCAACCTAGCGTGCCGTCAAACGCCTTCACGGTAGCATTGTAAATTCCCAACTCGCGAATACGTGCATGGGCCGCGCGCGCCAACTCGCCAATTCGCTCGATGGCGTAAACTTGAGAGGCGAGCTGCGCAAGAACCGCCGTCTGATAACCCGACCCGGCGCCGATTTCCAGTACGCGACTTTTCTTATCCAACTCCAGCAGCTCGGTCATCCGCGCCACGATGAATGGCTGCGAGATCGTTTGATTAAAATCAATTGGCAAAGCGTGATCGCCATAGGCCCGGCCACGTAGTGCTTCGGAAACGAAAAAATGACGTGGCACCGACTTTAAGGCCTCGAGAACTTTCGCGTCGCGGATACCATAATAGTCGCGCAAGCGTTCCACCATGCGCTCGCGGGGAATCCGATACTCGGCTTGCAACGCGCCGGGCCGTGAAGTTGGGGAAATCAAATGCTTATTACTAAGGACCGGTTCGATCTCTAGGTGTGTAAGACTTCAGAAGAGGCCAGGTATTCCCATGATTCAATCTCGGATAGAGCGTTGTGATCGGTCATGTCGCTCTTAAGCGGCGTGATCGACACATAGCCCTCCTCGATCGCACGATAGTCGGTCCCCTCTTCCGCGCTGGACCTATAATATTGCTCTCCGATCCAAAAGTATGGTTTGCCGCGGGGATCTATGTGTTCCGTGATTACGGGCCTGGCATTCTTTATGCCCTGGCGCGTGACGTGAACTCCTTTAATCTCTCCGGGAGGAACGTTGATGTTGAGCAAAGTTCCTTCGGGAAGCCCTTCGCTCAGTATCTTCCTGACCGCGAGCACTCCAAAGTGTGCTGCTTCAGCAAACTCAAAGTGCTCTCGGGCAACAAGGCTTACAGCGATTCCCGGCACGCCAAGAATTGTCGCCTCCAGCGCGCCCGCAACTGTACCGGAATAGGTGGCATCATCGCCGAGATTGCCACCATGATTGATTCCTGAAGCACAAACATGTGGCAGCTCGCTCTCTTGGAGAATCTTATGCAGTGCCAGGGTTACGCAATCGGTCGGTGTCCCATCGACGGTCCAGTGTCGCTCATCGATCTGCCGGATTCGCAGAGGCCGAGCCAGAGTCAAGCTGTGAGAGGCTCCACTCATTTCTGCCGCGGGCGCAACGACGTAGACATCTCCGACGGCGCGCAACGCTCTTTCGAGCGCAACCAAGCCAGCCGAATGAATCCCGTCGTCGTTTGTTAACAAGATTCGGGTCACGTTTCAATCCAATTCCTGGTCAAGACTGTCAGCACACGTAGGCTAGAAGCTTCGAAAAAGGTCCTCGGGCGAGCCTCATGACTTTTGCTTTTGAACAATGTGAGTCCGCGGGTCTAATTCGGACCAGGTTTCTAGCTCGTCGGGCGTGGACGCGGTCGCCCTTTCTTCTTGTTGCGCTTGCGGGCTAGAGCAGATTTGAGCTTCGCCTTTTGGCCTGGAGGCATGAAGAAAGCGTGCTTCTTCGCGTCCTTAATGATCTCCTCAGTCATGACCTTGCGTTTGAAACGTCGCAGCGCACTTTCGATCGATTCACCTGGGTTAACATTAACTACCGCCATCTATTTCTCCAATTCTCTCTCTCTTAACTTTCTAAACCGTGCCTTTTGCGAATTCCTATTTAACATGCGCTAGAGCACCACGGTCAAGCCGAGACAAAGAAAGACCCCACGAACCATTGGGTCGAGGGGTCTCTCGTCAAAAACTCCTTTAGCTTAGAGGGCAACGGCCGCTGCTTCTTTCTTGCGTCCGAGGCCTTGGATCTGCACGGGCTTATCACCATTATCAGACTTGATTTGCTGTTGCTTTAGCACCATCTCATGGTAAAGCTTTCGCATCATTACCTTCTCTTCGTGCGCGGTCTTCGGCCCTTCCATCTCAGGTTTGTTCGGCCTCGCCAAATCGACCTCATTCAGGATTAGCTTGTGAGCCGCGTCAGATAAAGGAACGTTCTTGCCGCCAGCAAAGATCTCATGACGGCCATGATCCTCGTACCACTTCGCGACGGTTGCGTTCTGATGCATATGCTCAATTATGTTGCGCCAGCCGATGCCGGTGTTGTAGGCACAAAAACTAATCTCACCTTCCTGGGTTCCGTACGGAATTATGCACATCTCCGTCCGACGGAAATCGTAATTGAATAGATCCTGGAACCACATCCCTGCGATGAAAAGAAAATTCCAACGATCAGCCCGGCGTTTTTCAATATCGTCCTTGCTCCGATCGCCGCTGACCTTGCCATAGTTTTTACCCGTCAAACCAAAAGACTTGTCGAACTTTTTGAACAATTCATATAGGTTGAACTGCGAAGGCGCATTGAATGGACGATAGTGCTTCAACAGGGTAAGCCCCATCATGATATTTGAAGCCCACTTCCCACGCGCTGCATCCGTTATCTTCTGCATGTCCTTAACGAGTCCGGGAATATTCAAAAAGGCTGGGACAGGGCTCATTTCCCGAGTCTCCTTGTCGACCATCACGGCCGTTCCCACTCCGCAATTCGGATGGCAACCACAGGACACCTGACCCCATTCTGAGTTTGGCCCGTGGACCAGATCCGCGAAATCAGCGAATGCCCCCATCAGCGACAGCGGGAACCAGTCGCGTGTCGGTTCTGTAATGCCAACTTGGTTCTTCACATCGTAAGCCAAGTGCGAAAGGGTGTAGCGCTGTTGTAAACGACGCTCAGGCGTTATAGCTTCGTCGCGACCGGTGAATGACACTGGTTGAAAGGAAAGAAACGCGATCTTTTTCGGATTATCCAGTGCAAAACGAATAATCGATCCAACTTGATCGTTATTGATACCGTTAACCAGCGTGGTTACCAGCACAATCTCAACCCCGGCTTCGTGCAGGTTGTTAATCGCCCGCAGCTTTACATCGAACAAATTTCCAACCTGGCGGTGACTATTTGCATCGTTACCAACTCCATCGAA
>QHXE01000286.1 GCA_003222835.1 Acidobacteriota bacterium
CGGCTGGTGGTTGTAGCGATCGCGAAAAACGAAATCGTTGTTGAAGATGAAATCCGCGTTGTGATAGAGGTCCATCACCAACGGCAGATCGGTGACTGAGATAAAGCGGGCCGGCACGCGTCCAGTGTTCTTGTGAATGCGCCAGGTGTTGAGCGGCGGCGAGAACAGCGTGCCCTTCTTCCATTTGAAAGCTTGTTTGGGCCGGTTCTCATGCCACACCGTAGTTTCGCCTTCACCGTCCAAAACGTAGATCGACTCTTCGAACATGTAACGCTGCGGGTTGGTGGCGACGCCGGGCGCAATCTCACAGAGATAAGCGCCGTCGGTGGCCTCGGCGCCTTCCAGATTAATGATTGCGCCGCTCGCGCCCAGTCGTTTCCACGGTTTCAATTCCACCGTGCGTACGTTAGGCACGAAATAGCCCGCGTGAACGGGAACGTCTTCCTTTTCGATCCATTGTTCGTAGGGCGTCTTTTCGCTGAAAGGCTCGGCGCGAAAACTTTCCGCATTTTTTGCGGAGCGATTCCATTCGCCGGCGATAGTTACCGTATCGAGGATCGATTCGACCGTCATCATCCCGAAACCCATGCCCAACACGCGTGCGGCAAAGTCGCGGCGCGTGATTTCGCCATTCACTAGCTTTGCAATTAGCTTTCGCATCTCAGTAGCCGCGTTAGCGGCTTGATGACTTTAGCCCGGTCTTTCAAGGCCGGGGATCGGTCACGTCCCTATTTGATTTCGTCGCGTAGCGACGATTGAATTCAACGCTGGGTTCAAGCGTCGCCGACGCGACGCAAATCAAAAACATCCTTTATCTTCATACCGGCCTTGAAAGGCCGGCCTAAATTCATTGGCCGCTACGCGGCTCGCGACTACTCAAAAACTAAATCTCACTTGCATCTCAATCCGCCGATTGCCCGATTCAGTGCCACCCGCCGCGGACGTGCCGCTATTGCTGCCGAAACCGAAACCTCCCGCGAGTGTGTTCGACATTCCAAAAAGCGGCGAGCTGAGATTCCCGATCACCGGACCAAGATTCACGTGATTGAGCAGGTTGTGTGCCAGAACAGAAACCATCAGATTGTAACGCTTGTCCGTCACACCGCCGGTTGAAGTGCCGCCCGACTCCGATCCAAAGACGCTGCCTTCGCCGCCGCCTCTCTCTGCCGTGCTACGGCTGCCGCCTTCAGTGCGATCATTTCGCTGCGCAGTGCTCGAGCGACCACTGTCAGGGGGCGGAGCAGAGGCAGTCGCGCCACGCCGCTCGCCGAAACCAAATACTTTCGTGAGGCGGAGGTGGATGTCGAAGAAGCCTGGGCCAGTGCCGAAGTTACGCGGAACAAAAGCCTGCCCTGCTGATGGATTCGGATCAAAAGCGCCGAAGCGCGTGACGATCACCCCCGCCTTAGTTAGATCGGTTGCGAATGCCGGCCGCTCCGTAAATCTGGTGTCGCCATTGGTATCGCGGCCCGTCGTGACGTTGAAAGGAATGCCGGAGCGCGCCGTAACTAGTGGGCTCAAGCTCATGCCCCAGGGAATTCGCACCAAACCTCCGAAAATCAAACGGTGGCGCACATCGATTGCCGCGCGTCCAAACTCTGTGCTGAGATCGTATGAATTGACGGGAAAAGTAAACGCGCCGTCGGTGTCGCTTTTCGCCTGGTTGAAAACGTAAGTCGCGAATAGATTCATTCGATTCCGACTCAATCGATTCGTGGCAGTAATGACTAATTGATTTTGCTCGAGCCGGCCGGTGGATTCGAATTCGAAAATGTTGCCCACATTACCGAAGGGACGCATACCACTGTTCGGAATTCCAGTGACAAACGTTCCAGGCAGCGGCGCATTAACGTTGCGCGAACGCAGCAAATGCAGGGCGCGCGAGTTCATGTAACTCGCGGAGACCGTCGTGCCAAACGGCAGCTTACGTTCGACGCTGATTGCCGCTTGGATGGTATACGGCGCGCGGAGATCAGGGGCCGTGCGAATGGTTACTTGCGCCACCGCCTGCGCCATCAGAGTTTGAATCGAAGGCAGACCTGAAGAAGTTGAGCCGGCCGGATCGGGAACTACGATGTCGGGATTACTCAAAAGGAATTGCTGTTCGGTAAATCCATTGAAGCGGCGCGCTTGCAGCGTTAGAGTTTCCGCAAACCGATCGTAGAATATGCCGACGCCACCACGCACGACTGTTTTCTGCTGTCCTTTATTACCTGTGATCGGCGCCCACGCAAAGGCGACGCGCGGCGCAAGATTGAAATTACTTCTGATGTGGTTCTGGTTTTCGTAGCGCAATCCAAAACTAAACAGAAGATTCTGACGCGGTCGCCAGTCGTCTTGAATGAACGGGCCGAAATCGATCTGGCTGACGGTCGCGCGCGGATTGCCAATATTGATTGAAAACTGCGTGGGCCCACCACCGAGCGCGCGCACTTGAACCGGAGTCAGACCCTGCCGTTGGAAAAGAATCGTCCGGCGATAACGTTCAATGCTGGTAATTTGCTGCAAGACCGGTTGGCCGTTTGGATCGCGAATGATTTGATTGTTCGCATCGAGTTGTGGCGCCGCGCCGCCGGCAAACGTATAAGTGCCGCCAAAATTTGCGGGCGATACGTCGGTGATGGTCAGTGGAACTAAGACCAACCTGTGCGCCGCCGCCGATGAATGCCTGGAGCACGTCGATCGCCGGCAGCGAATTTGCTTCCGTCTGTTCCGCGTGACGGTGGATGAACTGAAACCGCGTCTCGTTGATAGCTCTTTCGTTGAGCACGGCAGTTTCAGATAGCTGCGCCGTCTGTTCGGTGTTCGACGAATTGAAGGCGCGCGCGCGCAGCGAAAAGTTGCCGACGCCCGCGTTCTGAAGAGTCGAACGGAAGAAGGTATAGCGCGCCATCACGGTATTCTTTGAATTCAATTGGTAATCGATCCGTGGACTGAACGTCGTGCGGCGTCGCGGCACGATCACCGAATCGCTAAATGGAATGATTCGAAGATTCGAATCGAGAATCGTTGCGCTGATGATGGCGTTGTCGTTGATATCGCGGCGCTCGAAATCCAGAAAGAAGGATGCTTTCCTTGCGATGATGGGGCCACTGATGCTGCCGCCGTAGAGCCGCGTTTCGTACGGCGCGCGCTTCGTCACGAACGGATTGCGCGAATTGAAAATTTGATTGTTGAAGTTGAAGAACGTCTGGCCGCGCAGCTTGCTGGTTCCCGGTTTAGTGAGTATTTCGATGCGCCCAAATCCAAGCCGATCGAATTCGGAAGAGAACGGATTTTGGTTGATGCGAATTTCGCGAATCGATTCCTTCGGCGGCAGACGGCCATCGCTAAATCCATCGATAAAAATCTGTCCGCCGTCCGGGCCCGCCGATGGGCCGGCCAACGCTTCGAGCATGTTGGCAATTTCTTGGGAGTCGTCCGGCAGGCCTTCGATCTCCGCGCCGCGCAGCACCAGCGCACCCTTGTTGTTTTCGGGATCAGTGCTTAGCATTCTTTCCGAGCCCACTGTGACTTCTTCCTTCGCAGTAGTGATTCCTAGAGTTACGTCCAGTCTGCTTGCGCGTCCGGAAACAATCCCGACATCTTCCTTTTCATAAACTGCGAAGCCGCGTGCGGTGATCCGAACGGAGCATCTTCCCACCGCAAGACTAGAAATTACGAAACTTCCGTCGTTATTCGTCACGACCGTCTTCACCGCGCCGTTGGCGTCGGTGACTGTCACGGCCGCGTCAACAATCAAACCGCCAAATTGATCGAGGACTTGACCGCGAAGCGATCCTGTCGGTGCCTGGGCGCTGATATTTAGCGAACAGAAAATCATCGTCACCGTAAAAAGCGCGAACTTTTGGAGTGCGGCGGCGCATTCCAAATTTCGCGACGGGCGGAAACGCAAGTCCACCCCTGCAGTGTTAATAAACGAGGTGCTCATGAAATCCGTATTGCCAGCTCAAGAACAGACCGAAGCCGAGGCTGAACAAACCAACCGCCACTTGCAGTCCCTGACTCAAAACATTGAATCGCTGTCGAGTCAAAATGAAAGGCAGACTGATCAAACTACTCATGATCAGCATGCCGCCAACCGAACCGAGGCCGAACACAGCAATGTAGATCAAGCCCGCGAGCGCGGAAGGTATCGTCGCCAAAACTAAGATCATCAACGCGGCGCTCCCGGCCATGCCGTGTACCAGGCCGACCAAAAACGGCCGCGCGCCGGAGCGAATCAAATGACGATGTTGGTGCGCGAGCTCTTCACTGGGCCGATGCAAGTGCACGTGACTGTGACTGCTGCCGCCGTGCGCGTGCTGGTGAACGTGAATTCTCCATCCGCGCAGAGGCTTGAGCACCGCCTTCAGTCCCAACAGAATGAGCATTAAGGCGACCGCAAACTCCATCCATAACGCGAGCCGATCCGAAATCTGAATCTTCAGCGCAATCACCAGAACGCCCGCAACGAGCAGCGACATCGTGTGCCCGAGTCCCCAGCAGGTGCCGATAAGCGAAGACCGGCGAACGCTGCGCGACTCGCTGACGATCGTCGAGACCGCAGCTATATGATCGGGATCCAACGCGTGACGAAGACCCAGGATCAATCCGAGACCGAGCAGGCCAATTAAAGTTCCTTTTGACATCTGAATCTGTTCCCTCTTCCAAGTGGTGCAAACTGTTAGTTCACATTCGCAAGCTGACAGCTTGCGCTACATTTCTAAATTCCAATCAATGGCCAATAGAAAGGCACGACCAGCAGCAACAGCACTGACTCGATAACCGTCAGCGCCAAACCGATGCGCAGCATATCGCGCCCGTCAAAGTAACCATACGAGTAACCGACGATCATCACCGCCGACTGGTACACAAAAATCTTTCCGCCGGAAGCAAACGTCCAAATCATTCCCACCGCTAGCGGATCCAATCCATGGGTCGTCGCGAAGTTCATCAACAATGGGATCGACGTGCCGAGCATGGAAACCTCGCTGGCCAAAAAGAAGTGATAGACGAAAGCCGTCCAGTACAACACCAGCGTAGATGAGTAAACATTTGTCAGCAGCGGCTGCATCCAGGCGAACATTACGTTCGTCAGAACGTCCAGGGCTTTAGTCGAAACCAGCACCTGGCCCATGCTGACGGCCGCGGCGACAAAAAATACCGGCAGATAATTGAGCCGCTTCAGGTCTTCCATATCCAGAACGCCAAAACGAGGCAGAACCGCGAACAGACCAACGCCCAGGCCGATTACCGCCGGCGAGATGTGG
>QHXE01000287.1 GCA_003222835.1 Acidobacteriota bacterium
AAGCCCGCGCCTGGGTTTCTTAGCGTCCTACGGACAGCGGCCCTGATCTCGCTGGCGGCTGGGGCCGGCGGCTCAGTCGGTTTCATGCTCCGCGCAGGTCATCAGAATCCTTCCCGCGTTCTTCTTATACTATTCGCTATCTGGGTCCTTTCCCCGTTTGTGGCCCTCGCATTCGCCCTTATCGTTTCCAAAGACTGGTCGGTCCTTACGCGGGCAACTCTCTATAGCGTGGTGGTGTTTCTCACGGTGAGCTCTTTGGCCATCCACGGACATGTTGCCTTCGGACCTCCCAGGACGAAGACGGCCTTCGCTTTCATTGTTGTGCCCCCAGCGTCCTGGCTGCTGATTGCAATCACGGTCTTAATCGCCGGGCTGATTTCACACAGGCGCTCACGTCGAAGCAACGATGGCTAACCGGCGCTCACAGCAGACGGCAGGTGTGCCGCTGAACGACAATCCCTAGACCGCCCTCTGGTCAGCATATTCAGTTTCGTCCCAAATACGCCGTGGTTTGGTCCCTTGACAAGAAAGCGAATTTTGCTTCACTATGCAAAGTACTTTGTACTTCCGAACACGCCGGAGGTTCTAATGCACACCTCATCCGTTAGCAAGCCGCGCTCACTGGCCCGTCGGATATTCAGAGCATTCGTAGCATTGGCAATGATGGGTGTTCTCGGGGTTGCGGTGTTGTTGGGGTTGCTGTGGCTGGAGCGCAGGAGCGAGATCACGCTCCCGACACCCTCGGGGTCATTTGCCATCGGCCGCGGGATATATGACTGGACCGACGACAAGACATTGGACACGCTAGCGCCCGGACCAGGAAGCAAGCGCGAACTCCTCGTGTGGATCTGGTACCCGGCGGCGGCTGGGCAACCAGCTACGATCGACGACTACTTGCCCGCTCAAGTGCGAGCGCCGGCCCTTCCGGCCAGCGGGCCGCTGGTCTTCAGAGTTCTGTCTCGGGTCTTCGGACTTCTGACGCGGGATCTATCGAAGGTCCATGGGCACAGTTTTCGTAACGCCGACGTGTCACCGCAGCAGCGATCGTACCCTGTGGTGATCATGCGGGCGGGGGCCTCTCTCGAAGTCTGGAATTATTCGACACTTGGCGAGGATCTGGCCAGTCACGGTTACGTTGTCGTGGGCCTGGACGCCCCGTATCGCACGGGAGTCGTCGTTTTCCCTGACGGCCGTGTAATGAGAAGGACCCCAGAGAACAACCCGGAACTCTTCACGGGAGAAGAACTGACGGTTCTCGCCAACAAGCTATTGGCCGCGTGGACCGGCGACATCGCGTTCGTACTCGATCGATTAGAGCGGCTGAACACCTTGGACCCGTCCGGCAAATTCACGGGGCTGCTTGACATGACGCGGGTGGGAGTATTTGGTCATTCCTTTGGCGGGGCGCAAGCCGCACAATTCTGCTCCCAGGATTCCAGGTGCAAGGCAGGGATCGATGTGGACGGTTCTCTGCACGGCAGCGTCATTCAGGCAGGCATCCACAAACCGTTCCTGTTCCTCGGGAGCGAACGCGGCGATTTTTCGTCCGACGCGGAGGTCCGTCAGATCCAGGCCGACATCCAATCGGTTTATGATCGTCTGCCGGCGGATGGAAGGCTACGCATCTCGATCCGTGGCGCGAACCATTTCACCTTCACCGATGACGGCGCGCTGTTGAAGAGCCATGTCATGCGGGGGGTGCTCCGAGTGTTCGGTAAGCTCGGTATCGACGGCCGTCGCCAACTTGCTGTGACGGCGTACTGCGTGCACAGCTTTTTCGACGCGTACCTCAAGGGCGCAAATGTTTTGCCGCCTAAGATCGCATCTCCGCTATACCCCGAGATCCAAGTTCTCGAATGAAGCACTTCTCGTTGGCGATTGTGCTCGGATCGCGGGCAACCCGTAAGTTATCTGCTCGCCCGTTGGGTTAGTACCGACAAACGCGCTAGTGTTGGCGTTCTGGGAAGTTCGCAGCGAACCTTCGGTTCTCGACTATCTCAGGATGCCAGTAGCAAAAGAAAAAGCCCCGGCTCTGTAGAACGTGAGTCGGGGCCATTCTTTTTTTGGGTCCAACATTGGGTCCAACTAGGCCCGGTTTCAGGCAGCTTTTTCGGGGTTAAACGGTGCAGAATCAACGGTTAATGTTAAAGTTGACAGCCGAATGCTCTACCGTTGAGCTACCGGGGAACGGCTTATTTTACATCAAGTTACGGGAGGGGCGAAAGTCGATTTGGGTACGTTTGGTACATTTGAAATTATTGAAATAAAAAGGGCCGGACTTGCTTTCGAGGCATGTCCAGCCCTTTTGTTTGCTTACTTGTTGATGTTTACAAGGCCCAACGAATCCATCCATGCGACGGTCTGATCTGGCGACAGGTCCGGTGGACAATAGGAGTGTTCCAGTTCTGGCGTTTCTCCAATTGCCTTTCCTGTTTCCAGGAGTGTTTCGTCCAGCTTGTTTTGCATTTCTTGAAGAGTTACCCCTGGCTGTAACGGACAGGTGTATTTGTTGTTAGGCATCTTGAGAAGGAAAGGTATTTGTGTCCTTTCGGCAAGCCTGTGTGGATGAGCCTGGCGCGTCGGCCCTTGCGCCCAGAGGCCATGACACCGGCGTGTTTTTCAGCCCGAAGATCGAGCCGCTCGCTTTTTTCTTCCATGGAGTATCCGATTGATCGCCTCGATGGAGAACTTTTCCGGATCGTAGTCTTCACCCACCCATTCGAGGAGTTCTTCGTGTTGAGGATGACGCGGATTCTGTAACGCCTCCAACAAGTTATAGAATCCTCCGAGGCCACCGCAATCTTCAGGCGGGCAGGCGCCTCGACCGCCCGTGCACAGCGGATAGGCCATGTTTGGCTCTATCGGCAAACCCTTTTCGAGGACTATGCCATGTTCCCAACCGTCGCCGAAGTCGTAGGTATAAACGATCTTTGCCCCAACGCGGATCAGTAATTGATTGAGCCGTACTTTGCGCTCGTCGATCGCCTCCGTCACACCTCGCTCCGGATCGGTCGGGCCATAGCGCGCCCGTGAAATAAGAACTCGTGCAGGTGAGAGTCGGTCCAGCCCATAGCCAGTTGCAGCAGGTCGTGCAGGCTCGACAGTGTGAAATCCGAAGGTACCAGCAGGCGCCGCCAGATGGGCGGAGCCGTCCGCAACAGCGTAACCTTGATCTGATAAATCTCGTTGCCGGAGATTTTCCGTTGGATCGGCATGGTCAGGACTCCTTGGACGGCGAGGCTACTGCCGTAGGTCGGCTCGAAGCCGCGCTGGAGGCGACGAAAGGGTTAGCGCCGCAGAGCTGGCAGGTATAGATGAGGCTCATGAACAGATCGCCCACGCGGGCGCCGTTCTGGGTCTTGTAGAACAGCGCATTCTTCCGATGAAGAATAGCCATCTTCAGCGTTCGCTCGACAATGTTATTGTCCAGTGGTGCCCCAGCTTGACGTAGGAACAGCGTGAGTTTGTCCCAATACTTCTGCATATAAAGGATGGCCCCGCCAAGGCCTGAGTTGGGCTCCACCTTCCGTTCCGCGAACTGCTTCTTGAACCAC
>QHXE01000288.1:0-7496 GCA_003222835.1 Acidobacteriota bacterium
TTGACGGAGACGCTGAAGGTGCTGACTCCACGCCGCCGTGCGCGCTTGAATATAGTCAGCGATTTCGTTGCTGGACGACAAATCCGGCAGCGCGTGGTGATCGTAACTTCCTCTGTCATTGCGCAAGGGTAACAGCGAGACCTTCTCGGCGTGAATCTTTTCGATAAGCGAGGGCTTATGGCTAGCAGGGAGATTTGCAAGCGCTTGCGGGTACTCGCTACTCCGACTCGGCTTTCAGATACCACGGGGTATTAATCACCACGGTGCGCTCATCGCCTTGCAGGTACAACAGAGCTTTCAATCCGGCGCCGCGTTGGTTATGAAGCAGAGATTCGTACCAGTGTGGCTCGACTAACTCAGGAATGATTACCGCGATCAGCCGTTCGCCGTTCTCTTCTTTCACCTTGTTGACGAAATCAAGAATCGGATCGTAGATCTGCCGATAAGGCGACTTGATTATCTCAAGTCGCGGCTCACAGGATTTCGCCTCACGTGCAGGCTTCACAACCTTCTCGTCCCAGACTTCGCGCAGACGATCATGTCTCTCTTGCCCGGTGCTGACGTGCACCGCGGTGACTTCATCCGATAGCAGCAGAGCGAAACGCAGAGCCCGTTCGGAGACTCTGTTCCATCCGTTGATTGGAATGATCACTATCGGAGGTTTCAGCTCTCTCGCCTTTAGTTCGACAGGTCGCTCAATCTCTTGAGCGATCCATCGATAATGATGGCGGATTCGCTGAAACAAAATCATCAATCCGGGAACGATGATAATAGTAATCCAGGCGCCCTCGATGAATTTGGCGACGATGATGATTACCAGCGCGATTCCAGTGGCTACCGCGCCGACTCCATTTATCACCAGTGACGTGCGCGCGCCGCGGCCACGTTTCTTGCGCCAATGGAAAACCATCCCGGCCTGTGAAAACGTGAACGCGCTGAACGCCCCAACTGCAAACAAGGGAATCAGTTTTTCAGTAATGCCGTCAAAGGCAATCAGAATCGCGGCAGACAAGACGGCCAAGGCGCTGATGCCGATCGAGAAGACCAGTCGTCTTCCGCGTTCCGCAAAGGCGTGCGGGAGAAAACTGTCCTCTGCGAGTTGTCGGCAGACACGCGGGAAGCCTGCGAAGCTGGTGTTAGCTGAGAAAGTCAAAATGAACAGGATGCTGGCAATGGCGACATAGTAAAAGAAGCCGCGTCCAGCAACCGCCGCTACCAGTTGCGACAGAATGGTTTGATAGCCTGGCTGTCGCTGGTCCATTGCGCCAATTTGATAAGCTCGACTGAGATAAGCTACGCCCATCAGCAGCAGCGCCAGGATCACCACGATGACGGTCAGTGTCCGATGGGCGTTTTCGATCTTCGGTTTCCGAAATAGTGGCACGCCATTGCTAACTGCTTCGACACCGGTCATCGCCGTGCAGCCATTGGCAAAGGTGCGCAGCAGTATCCAAGTGCTTATCGCTTGCGTCGCCGCGGGAAGCGCCGCCGGTGGTACGACGGGCTGAGGCTGGCCGCCGCTCAACCAGACACGCCCGAAGCCAATGATCACGGTAGCTCCCAGGCATACGACGAACGCAAACGTCGGCAGGCCAAACGCTAATCCCGATTCGCGTACGCCGCGCAGATTGATGATCGTCAGTATTAATAAAACCAGCAGGCACAGCGTCAGCGTGAATCGGTGCAGCACCGGTATCGCCGATACGACCGCCGCGATTCCTGCCGAAATCCCGACGGCAACATTCAAAGTGTAATCGAGCAGTAAGGCCGCCGCGGCCAGCAATCCCGCATTCGTGCTGAGATTTTCCTTGGCCACAACATAAGCGCCACCGCCGTTTGGATAGGCCGCGATCGTCTGGCGATAAGAGACATAAAGCATTGCCAACAAGACCAGGATGGTGATCGTGATGATTGGGAGATAATGCAGCCCGGCCGCTCCGGCTGCCGCCAGGATCGTTAGTGCCGCCTCCGGCCCGTATGCAGTGGAAGAAAGTGCGTCGAGACCCAGCACCGGGACACCTGTTATCACACCGAGTTCTTGCTTCGCGGCTTCCGACGACTTCAGTGGCGGTCCCAGTATTTTGTCGAGTAACCACATGAGCAATCACAATAGCAGAAGCTTCAGCCGCAGGGGCATAGAAACGCAGAGAATAGGCCAGGAAGAATAGAATACGCCCAATTCATCTTATTCATCCCATCCGTCTGTTCTTCGCGCGCATGGTGGAAGCGAGATTGTTGGGATCAATTGCGTTATGGCACGACCATCGTCACTGAAAAGAACACATCTCCAAGCGAGATTTTCGCCGTTCGCCTGAGCCATCGGGCAAGCGGAAAAAGAAATCCAACAAGCAGCCGATCTTCGTCATTCAAGTACATTATGTGCGTCGGCTTGAGGCGATGCTGGAAGGTGAAGAATCGCGTGACTGTTTCAGGGGGCGTACCTATCGGGATGAGATCTTCGCGTCTATCGACCAGTCGCCGGCGCCGACGATCAGCAGGTTTCTCACGACAATAATAGTCCGAATTTTCCCAACTCAACCAGCTTTTCCTCCAAGTCTGTGGCGAGTCCTTTAACCATCGCTTCTCTCTCAGTGTCTGGAATTTTGGCATTCGAGTCGATCACGCGCCTGAGTTCCTGAACCAGAGCGCTTCGATCCCGCGTACCGTCCAGCAATAAAAGCAGTTGCCGCGCAATCTCGTCGTCCAGTCGCAGGCTCTCGTGACGGAGTGTGGCGACCACATTGCCTTGCTTTATCTGAAGTCGGGCGATGGGACTCGCAATTGGAAAAGCGCCAGGCTCGACGGTGTAAGCCGGCTCGTGCAGATGTAGCTCAATTACGCCAACCTCATAAGTTGTGAGCGTCACATCCGCAAGCGTCGTGGAATCCTCGGCGTTTGTAGTTGCCTCACTCGCCCCTGCCAACAGGCGAGCTTGCGTGACTAACTCTTGAAACCTGATTGCCCGTGGATAAATCCGGCCCAGATGGAGGAAGGCTGCTTTGGTTAATGGCAGATTGGTGGTAGCCGCAGCGCCATTCTTTGCGCGAAACTTTTCTACTGATTCCGATTTGATGTCCGGAGCAGAAGAATCTGGTTGGATCCGAGACTTGATCAATAAGCCGCGGAGTCTGTCGGGATTGATTCGGCGTGACACCTCAGTTTCGCAATGACAAAGCAGGGTCTGCCGGAAGCTTCTGCCTTTCAAGAAATCGAGATATTGCTCTCTGGCAAGAGTATCTTCTTCGCCAATCTGGTCGAGTTGCCGCGCGGCCTCCTCGGTAAAGCTGCTGTCGGCTGACCGTTCGAAGTAGTCTGCCTCTGACAAGAACTGCAGACCATGTTTATGCGCCTGCGTTGCAAACTCATGGAAGTATAAGGGCACATTTACATCCGCCAGCTCGTCGTGATAAATCGACCCTTCGTCTCTCTTCAGCAATCTGTTGTTCATCTCAGTGAGAAAATTCGCGTAGGAGTTTGTCTGTCGGCAGCCTGGTGCTTGTCCTTTGAATGAAAGCGCATAATGTCGCGTGCTATTTCACGGAGGCGACACCCGGGATAAGCGTTATAGGAAATGTAAGCCACACCCTGAGCTGCCAGGTGCGCGCGGCAAATCGCCAGGATGCGATCCCGGACAACTTCCGGCACCCACGAAAACAATCCATGGGCGATGATGTAATCAAATTGTCCCAGCTCGCTGGGAAAAGCCATGACATCAAGCTGCTGCAGCGAGATATTTTTCAACCCCAGCGCCGCAATCAAATCCCTTCCCTGCGCGATGGCGCTTCCCGCAAGATCAACGCCGACAAAGCTACTCTCGGACAGATCGAAGGCCATGGGAATAAGGTTTCCGCCCGCGCCACATCCCATTTCAAGGACGCGACACGCTTCAACGGGCGCCGGATTCATCCCGAGCAGAGTCGCTATCGTCGCCAGTCGATCCGGATGCGTCTGCGGATAGACGTAGGACGGATAATCGACTTCATCGTAGGCAGTACGATTGATCACAGTCATATTCAAAGGTATGACGTGATTATTAATCGCGAGTCCGTTGGAATTCAAACTGACTCAATTAGTAACGATCAAAAAGTTAGAAATGAAACGTGAGACTGTGCGTCCGTTAGAAGACTCCAAAGATAGCGAGACAAACCTTTGCGATTCGCGTATATTTGGCGCACCCTGGTCGGCTTGAGAGGTATCTCGGTATGAGGCTCCCCGTTCCTCTGACAATCATTTCAGCGCTTTCACTTTGCTGTGGATTGTTGTGCCAGCGCGCCAACGCACAAACCGAACCGGCAAAGAAGACTCCCGACGCAACCGTTTCCGGCAAAGTAACTATTAAAGGGAAGCCGATGTCTGGGGTGGTAGTCGGTCTGCGTTTAAGTGAGCCGAGCCAATTTGATTCCCCTTTCAAGGCTACCAGCGATCAGGACGGCAAATATCGGATTACTAACGTGCCCAGTGGAAGGTATCAAGTTGCGGCGGTCGCTCCTGCCTTTGTGATTTCGGATGTGAACAAATCATGGGGGCAGAGTTTGGTTATCGGTGAAGGCGACAACGTCGAAGGGATCGATTTCGATCTGGTAAAGGGAGGAGTAATTACTGGAGAGGTCGTGGATGCCGATGGTCATCCCATTGTTGAAGAAAGCATCAATCTCTTGTCAGCCGATTCTCCGCGAAGCGGTGCTTCATATCATCTTGCGAGCACCGACGACCGAGGGGTTTACCGGATCTTCGGAATACGATCCGGACGTTACAAGGTCTCCGTCGGCGAGGAGAGCAACGGGATCTATTCTCGCGGTGGGAGGGGGCGTCGTTCTCTTCCGATAACGTTCCACCCCGATACGGCCGATCCTGCGAAAGCTGCGGTGATTGAGGTAGGGGAAGGCACGGAGGTGACAAAGATCGATATCACTCTCGGCCACACACCTGAAGGCTTCGCTGTGAGCGGAAGAGTAGTGGATGGAGAGACTAGCAAACCGGTGTCGGATGTTCCGATCAGTCTGACCAAGATCACGATAATTGACGCGAACGGCACGAGCGGATATGGCGGAGGCACCGACGTCCGTTCAAACGTGGACGGCGCGTTCCGGTTAGAAAAACTGCCGGCTGGTAAGTATTCAATTTCAATCCAGCCGCCGCCGGAGTCGGATTTAAGAGCCGAGCCTGTCGCCTTTGATGTTATAGATCAAGAGGTAACGGGACTGCTGATCAAAACTGCTACGGGAGCCAGCCTGTCGGGAATCGTAACACTTGAAGGAACGCGTGACCGCAAAAACCTGGGGGCGCCGGCGCCGTCCTGGCTCTCAGTGCATTTACGCAACGACGGCCTCCGCTTCACCTCAAGTCAATCGGCCCAGATTAAACCAGACGGCAGCTTTCGAATCGGAGGGTTATTAGCCGGGAACGTTAGCTTTTCAGTTGGATCATGGGGGCCAACAGGCAATGCCAAAGCGATTACGATCTCACGCGTCGAGCGGGATGGAGTGGTTCAGCCTAATGGCATCCAAGTCCAGAGCGGCGAACACATCTCTGGAATACGAATCGTTGCCGCCTACAGCAGCGGAAGTATTCGCGGCGTCGTGAAGGTGGAAAATGGCGCTTTGCCGCCAAGTGGGCATTTGGTCATAAGTCTCTCTAAAGTGGGAGATTCTAATGAGACCATGGGTGGCGGAACGGCCGTCGATGCGCGCGGCCACTTCTTGATCGAGGGATTGGCTGCCGGCACTTACGAAATGACGGTCTCTGCCTTCGTTCCTGAATGGCGGCAAAGACCACGAACAAGTAAACAACTCGTGGCAGTCACCGATGGAGCGGCGACGGATGTTATGCTGACAATCGATCTCACGCCACCTCCAATCCGTTAAGGTTCTTTTGATGAATACCGAAAGACGATGAGGACTTATCTCCGCGATTTTCTTGCCGGGCTTATTCTGCTGCTAATATTAAGCAGCGCTGCGCAATCCCAGACAGACGAGAACTCCACCGATGCGACGAAGACCGGCAAGATCAGCGGTCACGTTGTTAACGACGCTGGCCAACCGCTCGCGGATGCTCTCGTTAGCATTCGCACCTACGGTGGCGGTGGACCAGGTCGCACCGCGACAACTGACAGCGAAGGGAAGTTTGAAGTGAGCGGTCTGGAACCGGTGGCCTATCTAATGTCCGCTTCGTTTCCCGGTTATGTCCCAGCGCCGCGAGACCCCGATGTTAATCCGATCGGGTATTATCGCGTGGGCGATTCCGTCAGTCTCGCGATGATTAAGGGCGGCGTGATCACCGGCACCGTCACCAGGTCTTCAGGCGAGCCAGTGACTACCGATGATCGCGGCGTTTATCGAATCTACGGACTGGCGATGGGAACTTATGTCGTGGCGGCGGGCGGCGGATACAATTCACCTTACAACATAAACGCCTATGGCACTGATGTGCCAACCTACGCTCCGTCTTCCACGCGCGATGGCGCCACGGAAATCTCCGTTCGTTATGGTGAAGAGACTACGAACGTAGACATTCGGTATCGCGGAGAAGCGGGCCACGCAGTTAGCGGGACCGCCAGCAGTTCGGTGATGGTCGATCAACCGACGGGATTCAACCTCACGTTGACTTCGGTCTTCAACGGAGAATCGCAAGCCGGTTATTCATCAGTCCAACCTCCCGGCGGCCGCGGCTTTTCTTTCTATGGCGTCGCCGACGGCGATTACGATGTCATCGCTCAATCATCTATCTCCGGAAGAGAACTAGTCTTCTCGGACGCCCGAAGAATCACGGTCAAAGGCGCCGATATTAGCGGCCTCGAATTGATTACGAAACCGCTCGCCTCGATCACCGGCCATGTTGTCCTCGAGGAAACGAAAGCGCCTGAATGCAAGGGGAAGCGCCGGCCACTGTTTGGAGAAACGCTCGTCACGCCCTGGCACAATGAGAAGACTGCAGCCAAAGATCAGCCGCAATTCTTGTGGGGACTCGGAGGGCCGACATTGCCGGATAAGCAGGGCGAGTTCACTCTGCGCAATCTGGCTCCGGGCCAATATCGTTTCATTACTCGACCGATGGCAAAGTATTGGTATTTGAAATCAATCTCGTGGCCGTCGTCGGCAACCACCGCCGCAAGAGCAGCGCCCACAAATCGGCCGTCCGATGCGGCGCGGAACTGGACCACGCTGAAATCAGGCGATCGATTTTCCGGTTTGACGATTACGTTAGCCGAAGGCGCGGCGTCACTTCGCGGACAGATCGACCTCGCGGAGAATCAAAAGTTGCCATCGAGGCTATTTGTCTATTTGGTTCCCGGCGAACGCGAGAAGGCTGACGACGTACTGCGCTTCTTCGCCTCGATTGTGTCGGCTGATGGAAGTTTTGCGCTAAGCAACCTGCCACCGGGCCGCTATGGAGTGATCGCTCAAGCCGCCAGTGAAAACGATTCGAACGTTCTTTCAAAACTGCGCCTGCCCGATGAAGCCGAAGCGCGCACGAAACTACTGCGCGACGCTCTAGCC
>QHXE01000288.1:7690-8131 GCA_003222835.1 Acidobacteriota bacterium
TGCAAAGAGAGGTTCGCCAACTCTCAACCGCAGTACAATTGTGCGTGCGGGAGATCGAACATTTGCGCAAAACAGAAGCTCTTGAGCGAGAGAACATTCGCCTGCAACTGGAAAACGAACTGCTAAAGAAGCTACCTCCAGGGAAGTAGATACAGACCAGAAGTAAGCCATTGCTCATAGCGTGAAATCTTCGACGACTGTGTGGATGCGTAGCTCTCACACTCCAGTTGTTAATTTTTCCTTTTTGCGTAATCGGCGAAATCTGCGGATGTCCGATATAGATCGATCATGGATCACAAAGAAGCAGGCCGCTACTGGAACGAGAGCGCCGAGTCCTGGACCAAACTGGCCCGGGCCGGCTACGACGTTTATCGCGATTACCTCAATACGCCCGCGTTCTTTGCGATGCTGCCTGACGTCGAAGGCCTGGCGGGCTTGGAT
>QHXE01000289.1 GCA_003222835.1 Acidobacteriota bacterium
TGCCGAGTCGACATGTTCGCCACGCACGTGCAGAGTCGCGGCAGTCGAAATCACTATGAAGAAAACTATCAAGATCGCGAAGATGGTTCCGACCCAAACATCGATGCGGGTCAGCCGATAGATTTCGGGACGCACCCCTTTTTCGACTACGGACGATTGGATAAAGACCTGCATATAGGGCGAGATGGTCGTTCCGATGACCGCCACAAAAGTAAAAAGATATGCCGGCGCCAATTCGAAATGGGGATGGACCAATTCACGCGCGACCGTGGTCCACGCAGGATGCGCGAGAAAAGCTGCTACTACGTAACCGAGGAAAACGAGCGACATCGCGAGAAAGACTCGCTCGACGCGCTGATATGATCCCTTGACAATTAGCCACCAGATGGCGATAGCGGCGATCGGCACTGAGATATAACGTGCGATACCAAACAATTCCATTGCCGCGGCGATGCCGACGAATTCCGAAACGGTAACGCCGCCGTTCGCGACGAGCAGAGCCAGCATGACCAGCGCGGTCCAGCGCACGCCGAAACGTTCGCGAATCAGATCCGCGAGACCCTTGCCCGTCACCGCGCCCATGCGGGCGCACATCTCCTGAACAATACCAAGGCTAAAGGTTAGCGGAATCAGAACCCAGAGGAGCTGGTAGCCATGATCGGCGCCTACCGAGGCGAAAGTTGCGATGCCGCCGGCGTCATTTCCCGCGCTGGCCGTAATCACACCGGGACCGAAAATGGCAAGGTAAATGAGCAGACGAGGCCGCCGTTCTATCCTGCGGCGCACACGCTGGGCGCTGCGCCGCAAAAGGCGTTGACCTTCGCCAGGCGCGTCGATCTGTTGCTTCGCCATTTGGAGGATCCTCAGAATTCATCTGCGACGTGCGAATGCGAATTGCGGATTAATAAACCCATACCGTTCGTTTAATGCCGGGCTCGTCCGGCGCTCAGGGGACAAATCCTGCCTAAACAGCCATCGACTGGAATCCTCATCCCATCAACTTCGGTAATCGCTGACGCCAGTCTCTTGGTAACAAGATTTCGATTGCGTCGTCGACGGTTACGATGCCCAGTATTTCGCCGGCTTCATCGACGACTGGAAGAGCCAGCAGATTATACTCGGCAATCTTCTGCGCCACATCGGCCGCCGAGTCGTCCGCAAGCGCCACCTGCAAATCGCTGCGCATCACGGTTTTCAGGGGCGAAGAAGGATCGGAAAGGATCAGGCCGCGCAGCGCAATCACTCCGACCAACTTCTCTGAAGCTTCATCCTCGACCACGTAAAGGTAGTAAATCATATTCGGCGTTTCCGCCATCTCACGCAGGCGAGCCAGCGCCTCTCCCACCGTCAGGTCCCGCGCCAGGGTTACAAACTCAGTCGTCATCAATCCGCCGGCGGTGTCATCGGCATAAGGCAGCAGCTCAGCGACTTCGAGCTGTTCTTCATCGTCCATGCGATTGAGCAGGTCTTCAGCCTTATCTACCGGCAAGTCGCCAAGCACATCCGCTGCCTCATCGGGCGACATATGTTCGAGGATGTCCGCAGCGCGCTCTTCATCCATGTCGCCGAGAATTTGCGCCTGACGTTCGGCGGCCATCTCTTCCAGAGTTTCGGCGGCGGTTTCATCGTCGAGCGATTCGACAATTTCCGCGCCGTGTTGATACGAGAGAGATTCCGCGAGGCGCGCGATTTCGACCGGATGCAGTCGCGCCAGTTTTCCCCGCGACGATTTCAACTGCACGGTAGCGGCATCGGTGGCGAGATAGCCAACATCGGGCCAGTCGATGACTTCCACCGGTCGCCCGCTGCGCATAAATGCCGGCGCCAGACGACGCCACAAACCAATCAGGCTAACGTCCGCTCCCGTGACTCGCCACTCGTTTGCGGCTTCGATGAGCTGGACATCGTTAACGCGCACGACTCGCTTCCCATCTACGTCTATCAGTTGTTTGTCCAGTACGTCCCGCGCGAGCAGCACTTCACCATCGCGTCGCACGAATGGCCGCAGATCGAGAATGTCGGAATTCAGACGCACCCCCGCTTCGCCGAAATGCGAGATGCGCCAACGCGGCAGAAAAAAATCTCGCCGCCGATAACGGGCGACAAACCCGGCGACCGGCGGATGATCCTCTTCACCCAGACGCACAATGACGTCTTTGAGCGTTGCCACACGCTCGCCTTCAAGGTCAATGATGGGTCGACCTAAAACTTGCGAAAGATAAAGCATGTCGGATCACGGCGATGATAGCACGATAGAAAGTCGGCGACACGAATAGACGTTCGTCTCTTAGTGGCGTGGATGGTGATGCTACTCGGAGAGAATCAGGCAGGCTTTTGTTCAAGCTCTGTCACGCGCTCCTCAAGGTCACGCTGGAC
>QHXE01000290.1:0-3543 GCA_003222835.1 Acidobacteriota bacterium
CTTGTTTTTCTGCTGATATCCATTCCGGCAATTCTTCCCCCAACTCTTTGGGACAGCATCTCCTATCATCTGGCTTATGCCGTAGACTGGGCCAACGCTGGACGGATCTATGTCGATGAGTTCTTACGCTTCCCATACTACGCCAATAATTTCGTTCTGATTTATGCGTTGATGTTCGTGGTTAAGGCCGGCTATCTCTGTCATTTCACGACGTGGTTATGCGGGCTGCTGTCGTGCCTGGGCATTTACACTCTCATTGAAGAAGAAGCCACCAACCAAAGCTCCCAGTGGTTTCGCTTTATTGATAACGCAAAGAACACAATATTGCCTTTGACGCTCGCGCTGTCACCGTTATTTCTGATGTTTGTCGACGTCGGCTACGTTGATGTTCCAATAGGCCTATTTATCCTGGTTCCAGTGCTGTGCACGTATTTGATCTTAAAGGGGAACACGGCCAACTATGACATTGACTTGATATTGACTTCAGCATTCTGCGTCGGCATGAAGATATCCCTGTTCCTGTGTCTTCCACTATTTGTCTGCTCGTTGTTTCTTGTGTTGCGATGGCAACGCAAAAGAAGATCCCGAGTGCTTGTGTTATCGGTTTTGCTTATACTCCTGAGCGCTCCCTGGTATCTGAGGAATTTCGTTCTGGCGGGCGATCCCATAACGCCAGTCTTGAACCTCAAATTCCGGGGACGCGATCCGATCTTCACGCAGGTAGATTATTCCGGCCTGATCACTGCCCTCCAGCCGCAAAAGGACGTGTCTGCGGCGCTATTGCTGCCTGTCAATCTGTTCTATCAGCCCGATTCTGCCAACTTGAGCACTCTGTTTCTTTACCTTCCAGTAGCGACTTTGTTGTTGCTCGCGCTGAAGACTTTCAGACGAAAGGTCGGCCCTGGCTTTATCTACCTCAACATCGTCGTCATTTATCTCATCGTCAACTGGCTCACTCTCTCCTGGTTAGTGCGTTACTTTCTGCATTTGTTTCCGGTTTATCTCGCTTTCGTCGGCGTCTCATTAAATATCGTGATTGGTTATCTGCGGTCCATCACGGCGAATAAGCGAACGGTTGGATATATTGCTCAACCTACCCTTCTGGTATTGATTGTGATGCTCGCATATCCTAGTCCAACCTCGGAGTACTTCAAAAACAACTTGCGTAGTAACTATTTGGACTTGCCTAAAAGACTAACAAGTAAAGAAGCCTTTCTAGCAGCACGGTTACCGGGTTATGTTTCGACCCAGAGCATCATTAATGCCCTGGATGCTAATGGGATGAAACGCAAACGGGTCCTTGTCCTTCACTTTGAAAATCTTTCGTACTATTTTCGCGAGCGAAATATTGAAAGCATAGGAGACTGGTTTGGCCCGGGTAGATTCGCAGACCTAGTCACGGCGGCTGACAGTTCCGATCTTGGCGCATACCTGGACCGATTCAATATTGGGGCAGTCTTGATTAACCTGGCGGGAATAAATTGGATGACCGATGTGCAGTATAAGAATTTTCTCAGACAACTTGAACTGCATCACTTCTCATTGCAGCCCAGTAAGGAAGCGACGACCGCCATCTACCTGCAAGTAAATTGAGGACTGAGGCAAAAGAATATGCTCTGCTGCATTATTCCACGTATAAAGCCCGCAATAATTAATTTGTGAAGCTGTTCAAAATGTAGCGCAGTACGTTGCTGTCGTAATAGTTGTGGATGACGATCGCCCGCGAGGCTCGGGTGCGCTATTGCTGTGAAATCAATTAAGTCCATGCCGAAACTCAGAGTCTCTGGAAACTCTGCGCTGTCCCTATTAGTGAAGTTCAGTTCAGGGTATTGGAACATCCTTGATCCCACAAATGGATACATCGCGTTCAAGAGCAGTGCACTAGAAAAAATCAATTGGGAGAAGCTGTCCGAGCGGTATTTTTTTTGAGACGGATCTGCTGTGCGCTATGGGCCTGAGAAAGGCAAGGGTTGCCGAGATTGACATGGCGGCAAGATACTTTGCCAACCAAACAGCGGCGCGGTAGTATTGCGTGCGTGGCGGCCCCTTATCTTTCCTTGGTCGTGCTCTGCTATCGCAGTGGACGCTCTATGATCCCATTGATCGAAAGGCTCCGCTATGTGCTTTCGCGCTGCAACTTTACCTGGGAACTCGTGCTGGTGGGCAACTACCTCGAAGGCAGTGACGATGAAACGCCTGAGGTGGTAAGAGAGTTGGCGGCGAGGTGGCCCAATGTAATCGCCGTGGTGCGGCCAAAAGAAGGAATGATGGGCTGGGACATGCGCATGGGCTTGAATGCTGCGCGGGGCGAATACATTGGCGTCATCGATGGCGACGGGCAGTTTCCCGTCGAGGCTGTCATCGCGTGTCTTTTGAAAGCTGAGATGGAAGGACTGGATCTGACCAAGACTTATCGTGTCCGCCGCGATGACGGTATCTACCGGCGAATGATCTCTTACGTATACAACGGTTTATTCAAGCTATTTTTCGGTCTGCAAATTCACGACGTTAACTCGAAACCGAAGATAATCCGACGCGAGAAATATGAGTTGCTTAATCTAGAGTCAGACGACTGGTTCGCCGACGCCGAGATCATGATTCGAGCACGCGAAGCCGGGCTGTCCATCGGCGAAATTCCCGTTCACTTCGCCCTGAACGAAACCCGCGGCTCGTTCGTCAAGCCGCGAGCGATTTTTGAGTTTATGTCCAACCTGATCAGATATCGATTCGGCGGTCGCAAAGGTGCGGTTGAATCTGAACCCGGCCAAAATCGGCTAGGCACTCAGGCGGACAAAGCTCAACAGTCGAAACAACTTCCTGGTCTATAAGTCAGTCCATCAGTTGGGCGGCAATCTCATTTCGTAGTAAACCGATGAAATAGACGACGTGACCACAAAGACCACCACGGCGATCCTTATCCCCTGCTATAACGAAGAATTAACCGTGGCCGACGTCGTCAATAACTTTCGGACTGAGTTACCTGGCGCCGATATCTACGTCTTTGATAACAGCTTGTCTCGGCAGCATTGACTGCGCATAAGTTCAAGACGCGAGTATCCAGGATATCAGCACTCACGAATGACTGAATCAACCGCAACTAGTTCTCTGCTGAATCGAATCGCGAACCAACGGATCATTCTGTTATTCCTGCTCGGGCTTTCGTGCTTCATCGCCTTGGCGCGCTTTCATACTTATAACGAACCGCTCGAGCACGACATTACCGCCACTGCTGTCATCGCAAACGAGATGCGCGCGGGTCGTCCGTATTATTCTGACGTCTGGGAGAACAAGCCGCCGGCCCTTTACATTGCGCACATCGCCGGCCAGTACTTGTTTGGCTATGGCCGGGGTTATCTCTATGCATTGAATGTCAGCCTGGCGCTCATTAGCTTATTCGGCGTGTACGTGGCCGCATCCAGCCTG
This sequence comes from Acidobacteriota bacterium, assembly GCA_003222835.1. Next base: position 3,424 of record QHXE01000290.1, read on the forward strand.
GGAATGGGACGCACCGCCGGATTGTGGGCCGCAGTCTTCTGGACGCTTATCTCGGGCGATATGGATCTTCAGGCGAATCAACCGAACACTGAAGCTTTCTTGAATGCGCCCCTAATCTGG
>QHXE01000290.1:3730-5910 GCA_003222835.1 Acidobacteriota bacterium
ACTTCGCGATGACCGGCCGCTTCGCCATCCTCTATACCACGATGTTCATTTATCCCAGCTATTACTCGGGAAATATGTTTCGGAATTTGTGGGCTTCGTTTGGGATGTCACATCTGTATCCCAAACCATTGCAAGTCATTTCGCCGCTGGTCTTTCTCACGCTAATTGGAGGGGTCATCGCCTGGATCAAGAGATTGGCGCAGCCCTGGGTTCTGCTAGTTGCTTATGCTGTCGCGACGCAAGTTACAATTGGCATAGCCGGCCGATACTATCTTCACTATTATCAACTTTGGCTGCCATTATTTGTCGTAGGGGCGAGTTGGTCGGTCGTCTTGCTTAGCCACATAGTCAAGAAAGAATTTGAAGCGTGGATGCCACACGCATTTGCAACGGTGGCGCTGTTGTTTATGCTGCAATCAGAACTTTGGGTTTACAGTATGGACCCGAATCAATGGGCGAAACAGGAGTATGGCGACGTTTATGCTGCCAGTGAAGTGTTAGCAAGCGAGATTAATAAGTTTCTCGCGCCCAATGAAACGCTTTACGTTTTTGGTGACGAGCCGGGATTCTATTTCATCACCAAACGGCGTCCGGCAGTCGGAGCCTTTTTCCTTCAAGACGTGGCCGGTGGGCCACTGGCAAACGAACTAACTGCGCGAACTATCAATGATCTGAATCGCAAGCCGCCTGATCTCGTGATCATTCTGAACTCCGCAATTGGCGAGAAGACTATCGGGCCGCAGGGTGCGAAGCTGGGACCCGATCATCCTTTGCGAGTGTGGATTTCGCAACACTATTGTCCCGTGGCCGTTAATCAGAATGTCTTCGTTTCGCTCTGCGCCAGACCCGGCAGTGCGCTGGAAAGACGCCCCGAATATCAAGCCCTGGTGGCCGATCTTTCCAGTCCTTGAGCGCTCCCCCGAGTGCGGTTTACCCTCTATGAAAGAAAGACTACTTGAGTATCTGGCTTGTCCTTCCTGAGAAGGGGTAATCGAACAGCGCTCGGTGACGAAGCACGAGGCCGGCGAAATAATAGAAGGACAACTCGAATGTGCTGTCTGTAACCAGCACTTTCCGGTATTGCGCGGTATCCCACGCTTTGCCGAAACAAGCGAGATTGAATCGGACAAGGCTTTGACGGCAGAAAAGTTTGGCTGGTCGTGGCAGCACTTCGATCATCACGATCCGCTCTATGCTGAACAGTTCCTCGGTTGGCTCGCGCCCGTGAAGCCCGAGTTCTTTGGCGGCAAAATCGTGCTCGAAGGAGGCTGCGGCAAAGGACGTCACACTCGGTTGGCCGCGAGCTGGGGAGCGCGCGATATTGTATCCTTCGATTTGAGTGGTGCCGTGGAAACCGCGTTCGCGGCGACACGCTCGCTTGAAAACGCGCACATTATTCAAGCCGATATTTATCATCTGCCGCTGCGCCGCGTCTTCGACTACGCGTTTTCTGTCGGCGTGTTGCACCATCTTCCCGATCCGCGCGCAGGATTCGTCGCCTTAGCGGCCAAAGTGAGATCGGGCGGCCACATCTCAGCCTGGGTCTACGGCGCGGAAAACAACGAATGGATAACGCGCTGGATCGATCCGCTTCGCAAGCACATCACGTCACGCATAAACCCGCGCGCGCTATTGCATCTTTCGAAGCTGCCAGCCGCAGTTCTCTACGCAGCTAACAAGACGATCTATGGCCCGCTCAATCGGAGCCTACAGGGCCGGCGATATGCGAAGCACCTGTTCTACAACGATTACATGAAAGCGATTTCGGTTTTTGACTGGCGCGAACATCACGCGATCGTCTTCGATCATTTGGTCGCGCCCACGGCCTTCTACATTCCGCGCGAAGAATTCACAAGCTGGTGGCGCGACATCGGAGCCAGCGATGTCACTATCGGCTGGCACAATCAAAATAGCTGGCGAGGTTTCGGAAAGATTGGTTAGTGTGGTGTCTCCCAAGAACGCTGCAAAAGTACTCTCTGATTCGACAGGATTAACGAGATTTACAAAATGGAAGAATCGGGTGCAACCCCTTGTTTGAGTTTCTTCCTTAATCTTGTGAATCTTGTAAACCCTGTCGAAGATATATCCATGCCAACTTTAGAAACAGGATCCCAGTCTCTCTTCAGAACTGTCGGTACACGGAGTATTGGCCGCTCGTTAACACTACTTCGCAATTTGCG
>QHXE01000291.1 GCA_003222835.1 Acidobacteriota bacterium
GTTCAAGATATGATAGCAAAGCTGAAGGTACCGAATGCAAGTCCCGCGATACAAAATGATTAGTTTCGACACTTGGAGGATTCGCTTGGCCATGCTTCGGTTTGCCGCGTGCAACCGGTAGCGGAGGGGCCCAGTAACGTTACTTGTAAGATGAACAGAGGTGTAGGCCTGCCTGTCGATGTCTCAACGCGGCCTATTTCGGCTAGTACATCTTCCTCCCGACTTAGCCATGCAGCTAAAGGATTCTGTTGAAGAAGCGTTTCAGAGTCTAGGAGGCGCGACGGCTGAGCTGATTCTTCACTATGCTAGACGGAGACACCATGTTGACATGAACAAGCTGCCTGATGGAATTGAGGAGCTCGATAAGGCGCTAGGCGAGATTCTTGGGACGGGGAGAAGGATGGTCGTGAACCATTGCTCCGAGATATTGACAAGACGACTCGGCAAGGAAGTCCGGCCAAAATCTGACAAGCTTTCAGACATCTTTCGACAAGTCGCGAAGATCTACCAGAAACGAGCTTCGATTCAGGTGGACGAAACTACACTCTTCGAGAAAGCCGAGAAGTCTGAAGATTCACTGTTGCAAGGCAACGTTGTCGAAGGAATTCTGCGCGACTAAAGGCTAATCTCGTCCTCTACGATAGGGGACAAACGCTAGGACCTCACCTATGGAATGCAACACGCATACACTAGTAGCCCATGTCGCAGCCCTGCATCACAGTTCAGCTCTCCTAGTGAAATACAGAGCGGGCCCCGACGATCAAGAAGGATGGTTTCTACCCAACGATGATCTTCATCATCTGGAGCATCCAGAGCAAGCTGCCATGCGGATCTTGAAGGAACAGGCAGGAGTAGACGATTCAACACTGAAACTCGCAGAGATAGAATCTTTCATGGGAAACAATCAGACTTGGCATCTAATCTTCGACTATCTAGCCTTCACGCGAACCATGAACGTCTCACCTGGGAAGGGAGTTGCAGAGCTAAGATGGTTCGAGATCGACAAATTGCCAACGGCCGAAGACTTCGCTCACCATGGGTGGGGAAGATCAGTCCTCGTCAAACACGCCCTAGGAAAAGCACAGCCTCTGACAACGTCAAGCCCCAGATAGGTCAAAGAGAAATTCTGCTCGGAATTCAGGATTTCATAGACGCCGTTCTCAGATAGTAGGCCCAGTACCCCTTCCATGGGCCATATTTCTCGGCCATCTGGTCTAGCACGCTCTGAGTCAGGGTTCTCCCTCGACCGTAGACCTTTGAAGCGGCTTTCAGCAATCGTTTCTCCACCGCGATCTTTTCCATCCGGCCGAGTCCTCGCAGGAGAATCAGTTTTGACGACCAGTCTCCGATGCCCTGGATCTGACTTAGCCATTTTTCCACCTCGTCATACTTGGCCGTTCTGAGGAACCTTTCGTCTTTCTCTGCAAAGGCTTTTGCGACGCCGATCAAGAACTGGGTTTTCCGCGGGTTCTTGACAATAGCACCTAGATCACCCTCATTTACGTAGGCTAGGCGGTAGGGTTCGGGAAAAGCGATGTACCTCTGATCGTTCACCTCCATGCTTGTGCCAAAATCTTCGGTAATTGCCTGTCTGGTCCTTTGCGCTGCCGCGGCGGGATAGCGCTGAGAGAGCACCGCCCAGCAGGCAGACTCGAAAGGAGTGAGAAATTTCACCTGGTGTAGACCGTAAAGCCTCTGTAGGACAGGCGCAAAATCCACATCACCATAGCCAATTCGATAGAAATGTTCGAGGTCATCAGCTAGACTCAGAAAGAAACTGATACGGTCTACCGCTGCGTCACGCACACCAGGCGTCAGAGGACGGTCGGAATTGAGTGCATACTTCAATCGAGGACTCTTGATAAGGCCTGTTGATCTAACATTGAAGACGGCCGTCTGGCCTCCAATACAGACAGCCCTGGTCAGAGAGAGCTCATCGATCTTCTGGTCTGCCAGCATCGGCGGGAAGCCTCTCAAGAAGTCCAGTGCTTTAGAAAAGTCGAAAGGTGGCTTTGGACTGAGGAAGCCCTCTTCTGAGTATAAGCTCGGCGCGAGCCGATCGGCATGAAGCAAGATAGGACCACAGGGTCGATCGTGACGTATAGGTTTAGCAGAGGGTCCATTGAACCTCCACATGTCCAGAGGAGTAGATGTTTCGAGAGTTGACGTCACTCGGGGGCTTTAGGTGAAACATGATTGGCGGTTTCCTTTGATCGTATAGCCGGAGTCTACGACTCCACGCGATGGTCCGGCGTTCCACCAGAAGTAATGAAGAGTCTCTTGAACGCGATGAATGAACTGTTCGCTGGTTGCAGGACCATTCTCGATGTGGGAATCGGGACGGGCCGATTTGCAGAGTACCTGAGTAATTCGGGTTTCGGCGTCCTAGGTATTGACGTGTCACTCTCTATGATGGCCGAGGCTAGGGAGAAGGGAGTCCGAAACTTGGTCCAAGCCGACGCGCACCACCTTCCTTTCCGGGACAGGGTCTTTGATGGTGGGATTATGGTTCATGTGTTGCATCTCGCTAGAGATTGGGTTCAGGTAGTTCGCGAAGCAGGACGAGTGACGGGGAAAATAGTTGTTGCTGAGGTCGAAAGTGGGGAGGGATTCAGTCCGAGGTCGAGATATTTGCAGCTGAGGAAGGAGATGGGCTATCGTCTGGATCGGTTCAATGATGGTGAGGCTGGGCTTCGCCGAGTAGTACCTCCAGCGACTATCAAATTGGTCGGTGACTACTGGAGAGACGTCGATGTGCATCAAGAGATAGACTCCTTCGACAAAAGGAAATCTTCAGTCTCTTGGGACGTCCCAGCGGAGGTCAATGATAGCATCATTGAACAGCTTCACTCAGAGAATCCGGAGAAGACAGTTCGTCGTCGAGAAATCTTAGAGGTCGTTGGTTGGGACCCTGCGCAGCTTCGAAACGTTACTGCTAGAGAATTGTCGACAGCCTAACTGGCGGGCTCTGGAACAGGTAGCGGACCGATTATTCGATGGGGCTTGTAGGGTTCTTCGAGCCTCTTCATGTCATCAGGCGAGAGCTTGACGTCCAGCGAGCCGACAGCATCTTCCAGATGCTCTACCTTCGTTGCTCCAATTATTGGAGCGCACACCCCCTTGTGAAATAGCCAAGCGAGCGCAATCTGAGATACAGTTACTCCCTTCTCCTTAGCAATCTCTTCGGTACGCTCGACAACGTCGAAATCTTCTGGTCGGAAGAATCTATCAGCAAAGTACTTGTCGGACCGGTATCTAGCAGTGTCGGTCTTTCCGCCACGCTTGTATCTGCCCGTTAGGAAGCCACGGGCAAGGGGGCTCCATGGAATCAAAGCAATCCCTTGGTCCTTGCAGAAAGGTATCATCTCTCGCTCCTCTTCACGATAGCAAAGATTGTAGTGATTCTGCATAGAGACAAAACGTGCGATCCCTAGAAGGTCGCTCGCAGCGAGCGCTTTGGCGAACTGCCAAGTGAACATGCTTGAAGTGAGAGCGAGTAGCGTTTCCTCTACCGGGGTCGAGTAGTCCCAGCGGTGGGTCTGGTAGAGATCGATTCTATCAGTTCGGAGACGCCTCAGAGACTTCTTTACTTGACCCATAATATGATATTTTGAAAGGCCTTCGCTGTTAGGTCCCTCGCCAACCTTCAACCTGACCTTCGTGGCAATCACCACTTCGTCCCGATGGTCCTTCAGAAGCTCGCCAACGATCTCCTCAGATCTTCCATTCGAGTAAACATTGGCCGTATCGAAAAAGTTCACACCAAGGTCAAGAGCACGTTTCAGAATAGGCCGCGCTTTATCGATCTCAACCATCCATTCTTCAGAATTACCAAAAGACATTGTTCCAAGACAGATGCGCGAGACCTCCAGTCCCGTCAAACCTAGTCGAGTATACAGCATCGAGTTCCCACCAAGAACGGGTCGACTCGATTCCCCTGTTTAAGAGTTCCAAGCTTCTGACCCTTTGATGGCTCTTGGCTGCGTTTGGGACAGATGACCCTGTTGCTTCACGGGAAGAATTCTTGCATATTGTTCGCGGCTCCATCTGTCGAGGTTACGAGAGAGGGCAGTGCCCAATTATCTTCAACAGTTCTCAAGGCGGAGAAATGGGTGTAGCTCTGTGTCGACTTGAAAGCTGCTTTCGTGTTCGGGTTTGTTTGGTTGGATGCCCAGACGGTATAGAGTTGCGGAGCCGCTGGCGGGCAGCCGGTAAAGGTGCAGTTTTGCTCGTCGAAAGTGATGAAGAGTGCCGCACGTTTTGTTCTGAACAAGATGCTGTTCAAGATTTGGGGTACAATCAGCTGAAGCCATGCGTTGCTGACTGAGACATCGTTGCAGTCATGGTTATCGTCGATTGTGTTCGGTGTGAGAAACATGTAGTTAGATGATCTGTCGACCGAGTTCAAA
>QHXE01000292.1 GCA_003222835.1 Acidobacteriota bacterium
CAGGGTGGCCCGCCAGTCTTGCAAGAAGAGGTACACCACAAGAATGACCAGCAGAATCGCAATCACCAGCGTTTCGACAACGTCCCTCATGCCTTCAGTGACCGGCAGAGTCTGGTCGAGCGATATCGCATAGTCGACATCTTCGGGAAAGCGCTCCTTCATCCGGCTCATGAGCTTGCGGACGCCCTCCGCGGTTTGAAGAGCGTTAGATCCGGGAAGTTGGTAAATCGCAATGATGGCGCTGGGCTTGCCATTCAGGCGGCTGATCGTGCTGTAATCCTGTTGGCCCAGTTCGACTCGCGCAACGTCTTTCACGCGCACGATCCCGCCATTCGGAGCTTCGCGAACAACGATGCTGCCGAATTCTTCCGGAGATGTCAGACGGCCCTGTGCCAGCAACGCATAGGTGTATTGCTGATTACCGAGAGCCGGCTCGCCACCGATCTGGCCAGCCGGATTTACCTTGCTCTGAGCCTGGATGGCATTAGTAATGTCCGTTACGGTGATGCCCAGCTTCGCCAGTTGATCGGGTTTTATCCAGAGCCGCATCGCATACTGGCCGGCCCCGAAGACCTCCGACCGGCCCACGCCATATGAGCGGCCGATGGGATCGTTGAGATTGATGTACGCATAGTTAGACAGAAACGCCGCGTCGCGGGTGCCGTGGGGCGAGTACAAGCCCACCAGCAGGAAAGGAGCGGTGGCCGACTTTCGCAACGTGATCCCATAGCTGGTCACCTCGGGAGGAAGCTGACCGTTTGCCAGCTGCTGACGCGACTGCGTAAGGATGAGATCCATGTTGGGATCAGTCTTGAGATCAAAATCGACGAGCAGAGAGGTTTGCGAACCATTGGTGGTGTTTACGGAATACATGTATTCCATATTGTCGACGCCGGTGACTTGCTGTTCGATTGGCGTAGCGACAGACTGCTCGAGAGTCTTTGCGTCGGCACCAGGGTAGTTCGCTTGCAACCAGATTTCCGGCGGGGCAATGTTCGGAAACTGTGCGATTGGCAAAAGTGCAATGGTGATCCCGCCAATGATGACGGTAACGATCGCGATCACAATCGCGACTATGGGGCGTCGGATGAAAAAGTTCGCCATGGCTTAACGCTCCTCCGTTTCCGTATACGGCGTGGGATTTACCAGCTCACCTTGTTTTGTCTTCTCCGCACCGACCGCCACGACTCGTTCTCCCGGCTTCAGGCCGGATGTGATTACCCAAAGCGTGTCAACTCTCGGACCAACCGCCACGGTCCGGAGTTGCGCCCGGTTATCGGCGCCGACGACCGTTACTTGATAGGTTCCTTGCTGCTGATTCACCGCCGCCTGCGGCACCAGCAGCGCTCGAATGATGTTTCCGGTCGACGCCTGAATGCGTGCGTACTGGCCGGGTCGCAAAAGATTTCTCGAATTGGGGAACTCGCCCACAACCTGAATGGTTCCGGTCTGCGTGTTTACTTGGCGATCCGCGAAGATGATCCTGCCGGGATGCGCGTACGTACTGCCGTCGGCGAGAGTCAACTGCAATGGGATTCGTGAAGCGTGCGTGATAAAGTCCACGCTCCCCGGACCGCCGCCATCCGCCATGCGCAGGTATTCCTGTTCGCTGATGGGGAAATAAACTTTGATCGGACTTACCTGCGAGACCGCGGTGAGGACCGTAGACGGCCCCACCAGGTTGCCCACCTGGACCGTATTGATGCCGGCGATCCCATCGACCAAAGAAACGACTCTGGTGTAGCCCAAGTTGAGCTCAGCTTGTTCGACCGCCGCCTGGGCGGCCGCAACTGCTGCCTTTGCACCACGGAGCGACTGGGTGTCGGTATCCAGCTGGCTCTGGGGAATCGCGTGAGCTTCCGCTTCGGGAATGTCACGCTTCACGTTGAGCTCGGCGTTGGCCATCTGCGCCTCGGCCTGGGCCAATTGCCCTTTGGCTTGATCGAGCGCTGCCTGAAATGGGCGCGGGTCAATCTCGAAGAGCACTTGACCCTTTTTGACGAGTGCGCCTTCGTGATAATCCTGGCGAATCAAGTAACCGCTCACTTGCGGCGAAATCTGTGCGTTGACATAGCCTTCGAGCGTTCCTACCCACTCACCCTGAACCGGCACGTCCTTCTGGATGACCGGCGTCACTTCGACTGCGGGCGCCGGAGGGGCCGCTGCGGAAGCTACCCTCCGTTCGCAGCCAGCGCCCAGCACCGTCACGAACACGAGCACCATCAGAAAGCCGAG
>QHXE01000342.1 GCA_003222835.1 Acidobacteriota bacterium
ACGTTCCCGATTACTGGTTCGGGTCGCCGGAAGTCCTAACAGCCAACGCAGGTTTGAATCGTTTCGTGTGGAACCTGCAGTGGCCGCATCCTGAAACGCTGGCTTATAGCTTTCGAGGGACTCCTCTTGATTACATCGAGTACACGTTGCCCGATCATGCGGTCGCGGGCAACACGCCCGATAATCAACCGCCAGGGCCGCTCGCCGCGCCGGGACGCTACGATGTCGTCCTAACAGTTGAGGGTCACACGTACCGACAACCTTTGACTCTCACTCTCGATCCGCGGGTGCATGTGTCGCAAACTGATCTCGAAGCGCAACTTGATCTCGCAAGACAGATGGGTGCGTGGATGAATATGAGTTACCGCGCTTACAACGAGGTTGCCAGGTTGCGCGCCGCTTTGGACGCTACCACTAAGAAGCTGCCGGGTGATTCACAGACGCTTACGCTGGCAAGGGAACTCGATGAAATTCAGAACGGCACGAATGCTGCTCCCGGCTTCGGCTTCGTAAACCGCGACCTCGCCAGGTTCGTTACGATGATTCAGAGCGGCGACATGCGCCCAGCAACATCTGCCGGCGAAAGCGCGGCGGTCGCCTGCGGTGCTCTGAAAAACGATCTGGCTCGATGGCGACAGATTAACCAGGAAAAATTGCCGAACTTGAACGCACTTCTTAAGCAGAACAATATCGAATCGTTGCGGACGGTTACTGTCCAGGATGATCCAAGATGTCCAAATCAGTAGAATTGCCGAAAACGACTGGACGCCGCCGGCATCGTGAAGTGCCGGAGGAGCATCGTGCCGCGGAGCATCTTAGTAACGAGCGCACGTTTCTCGCTTGGGTGCGCACCAATGTCGCACTGATCAGTCTCGGATTTGTGCTAGCGCGGCTGAGCCCATCGCTGAGCGCAGCGGGCGCAGTTAACGCCGGTCGGATCGCCGCGAAAACGGTCCCGCTTGGCATCGTCCTCGTGGTCTTCGGAACTTTAGTTACGCTGCTGGCAGCATGGCGTTACGACAAAGTCAATCGTGAGATTGAAGCCGGCTTGATAAAGACAGATCGCGCGCTGGTGTGGTCTATAGCGCTCGCGATCACTCTGTTGTCAGCGGCCGCGGTCGTTTACATGTTAACTGAGTAGGATCAGACCATCTGCTGCCGGATTACCGTCGTTGATATCTAGATCACGCCCTGAGCTGTCACGGCTTCGCGGCCTGAGTTGCTCGACACGCTATCCGTTACCGCGCCCAGACTACTGCTGGAAACTACCCTCGCGTATTTCGCTAACACGCCAGTTTGATAACGCGCAACCGGAGGACGCCAGGACGCGCGGCGACGACCGAGCTCTGCTTCAGGAACGTTGAGTTGCAGCCGGCGCGACTCAGAATCGATCGTGATCGAGTCACCTTCTTCGACCAGCGCGATCGTCCCGCCCACGGCTGCCTCAGGTGCAACATGTCCGACGACCATGCCGTATGTGCCCCCCGAAAATCGTCCGTCAGTAATCAGGCCAACGGAATCACCCAGCCCGGCGCCGATGATCGCGGAGGTTGGCGCCAGCATCTCGCGCATCCCGGGACCCCCCTTCGGTCCTTCGTAACGAATTACGATAATGTCGCCGGGCTTGATTGCTCCGGAAAGGATCGCCTGCAAACAGTCCTCTTCCGAATCGAATATCCGCGCCGGGCCGGTGATGCGATGGCTTTTTATGCCCGTGATCTTCGCTACTGCTCCCTCGGTTGCAAGATTGCCTTTCAGAATCGCAAGATGCCCCTGCGGATAAACCGGATTGGCCCACGAACGAATCACGTCCTGATCCGAACGCGGCTCGTCCGGCACGTTATTCAGCACTTCAGCTACAGTTTGGCCACTAATTGTGAGCGCATCGCCGTGCAGTCTGTCGTGAATCGAGAGCATCTTCATCACTTGCGGAATTCCGCCCGCTCGATGCAGATCAGTGGCCACATAACGCCCGGAAGGTTTGAGATCGCAAAGCACCGGAACGCGCGCACGAATGTCTTCAAAGTCATCAATAGACAACCGCACATCGGCCGCGTGGGCTATCGCCAGCAGATGCAGCACCGCATTGGTTGAACCGCCAATCGCCATCACCACTGCAATCGCATTTTCAAAAGCCTTTCGGGTGAGAATCTGTCGCGGCAGAGTTTGTCGGTGAATTGCTTCCGCCAGAACTTCGCCCGAGCGCGCTGCGCTGTCGGCCTTCTCTTCATCTTCCGCGGCCATCGTGGAAGAAAATGGAAGGCTTAGACCCAACGCTTCGATGGCGGATGACATTGTATTCGCGGTGAACATGCCACCGCATGAGCCGGCGCCCGGGCAGGCGCGTCGTTCTATTTCCAATAACTCGTTTTTGCTGAGGCGATGCGCGCAGTATTGGCCCACAGCCTCAAAGGCGCTAACGATGGTAAGGTCTTGTCCGTTGTAATGGCCCGCTTTGATCGTGCCGCCATAGACAAAGATGGAAGGGACGTTCAAACGCGCGATTGCAATCATTGCGCCGGGCATATTCTTGTCACAGCCGCCAACTGCCAGCAGACCATCAACGCTCTGTGCTTGGCACACAGTCTCAATCGAGTCGGCGATTACTTCGCGCGAAACAAGGCTGTACTTCATGCCCTCCGTGCCCATGGAGATACCGTCGCTGACGGTGATCGTGCCGAACACCTGCGGCATCGTTCCCGCTTGCTTCAATGAAGCGACCGCGCGATCTGCCAGTACATTCAAGCCCATATTGCAAGGCGTGATGGTGCTGTAGCCATTCGCGACCGCCACGATTGGTTTATCGAAATCGGCATCGCTAAAGCCGACCGCGCGCAACATGGCGCGATTCGGCGCGCGCTCGACTCCCTGGGTTATGGTCCGGCTTCGAATATTCTCCTTCGGCATAAATGGATGGGGTCGTTGCTAATAAAGACCTTTTCTTAAATCATTCACGCGTTATTCTCTAGCCCGGGTGTATGAGCGAACTATAAACATTTAGCGGCTACGCGGCTGTTTACCCGACAGACTGCTATTAGGAGGCTTCCCCTACTGCTTAAGCAAAAACCAATCTAGAAGCCCCATGAATGGGGCCTAAGAATCAACCACACTCCACTAACCCAGGCGTAAACGCCTGGGCTAGTGAAAGGCTCCCATCTACCTGGCCACGCTTAGCGTCGACCAAATGAAGCCAGTGTGCGTATCGTTCGTCGCGGCCTGAAGTAGCGTCAAAAAACACTTCCTGAATCTCGCGCGTCACCGGACCACGCGCACCGTTTCCAATCGGCGTCTCGTCAACTTCGCTGATTGGCGTCACTTCCGCGGCGGTGCCCGTGAAGAACGCTTCGTCGGCCGAGAGCAAATCATCAAGCTCCAGCGCTTTGATCTCCACTCGGTAATCAAGATCGCGAGCGATCTGCAATACCGCGTCGCGCGTGATACCGAGCAGAATTGAGTGGCGGTCGTCGTTGGTTAGCAACTGTCCACCGCGCACGATGAAGATATTCTCACCTGACCCTTCGGCCAGATTACCTTCCGAATCCAACAGCAAAGCTTCGGCGTATCCGCGATCCACCGCGTCGCGCACTGCTAGGATCGAATTCAGATATTGGCCGCAGGCTTTGGCTGTGGTTGGCATCATGCGCGAATTAAACTTTCGCCAGGGCGAGACGGTCACGCGCACGCCCTGCTCGAGTCCGGCAGCGCCCAAGTAAGTCGCCCACGGCCAGGCCAGAATGACGACTTCGACGGGACAGTTGCGCGGATGCACGTTGAGACTGGCGCTGCCGAAATAACAGATCGGCCGGACATAACAACTGCTGAAGTCATTTCGCCGAATGACCTCGCACACCGCTTCGCTCAATTCCCCTCGGGTGTAAGGAATTTCAAGCCCGTAGATTTCCGCGGATGAATAAAACCGATCAAGATGCGCGTCGATACGAAAGACGGCCGGCCCCTCGGACGTTTCATAGCAGCGCATCCCCTCAAAGACACCGCTGCCATAATGCAGTGCGTGTGCGGAAACATGTGTGGTGGCCGCGCCCCATGGAACCACGTCGCCATTCATCCAGACCCATTTGCTTTGCTCGAATGACACAGGTTTTGTCTCAAACTGCCCAAAGTGATTGATCCGGATCGGAATGAAGTGGCAGGTCCTCGCCGGTGAGCCAATCGCTGCGTCTGGAAGCGCAAATGTCGAGCGCCACTGTATCCTCGAGGGCTTCGGATGAATGTTCGACTCCAGGCGGGATGTTGAGCATCTGGTTTGCAGATATCGTCACCGCTCCGCTCGGCAAATAGAACCTCCATGTTCCCTCGAGGACGAGGATCATCTCTTCGTTGTCATGGCTGTGCGAATGCGTAATCGCGCCTTCTTTGACTTCGACCCTGGCCACGGTGATGTTTTCGCCAACCGCAACTTTTCGCTGATAGAGATCGCTGATCTCTTCCGCGCTCATTGAATCCCAATCGTAAAAGCCCATTTGCGTACCTCCTTGTTTATTTGGAGTGCACCGGCAGAGCGCAGCGACGACGGCGCTTTGGATTGGCGCGGTACTTTGAATCAACAGAGCGACCAAAGCGCCGTCGCCGCTGCGCTCTGCCGGCGCACTCCAAATTAGTTCTTTGCTTTATCAACCAGCCTGCCTTCCGCAAGCCATGGCATCATCTCGCGCAGTTGCGCGCCGACGCGTTCGATCTGGTGCTCGCGAGTTTGTCCTTCCAGTTCGCGAAAGCGCGTGCGACCGTTGCGGCTCTCTTTCATCCACTCGTTGGCGAACGCGCCTGATTGAACCTCGGCTAGCAGACCCTTCATGCGGCGCTTCGTCTCATCGTTGATCACCACGGGCCCGCGCGTCATGTCGCCGTACTGGGCCGTGTTGGAGACTGAATAGCGCATCTCAGAAATTCCGCCTTCGTAGATCAGATCGACGATCAATTTCATTTCATGCAGACACTCGAAGTAAGCCATCTCCGGCGCATAGCCGGCTTCGACCAGCGTTTCGAAACCGGCTTTGATCAGCGCGGTCAAGCCGCCGCAAAGCACGGCCTGTTCGCCGAACAAATCTGTTTCGGTCTCTTCGCGAAAATTTGTCTCGATAATTCCCGCCCGCCCGCCGCCAATGGCCGAAGCGTACGCGAGCCCTACCTCTTTCGTGGCGCCGGTCGGATCCTGATGAACAGCGAGCAGGCACGGCACACCCGCGCCGCGCTGGTATTCGCGCCGCACCAGATGCCCCGGCCCTTTCGGCGCCACCATGAAAACATTCACGTCATCGGGCGGTTTGATAAACCCGTAATGAATCGAGAAGCCGTGCGAGAACGCGAGATATTTTCCCGGCGTCATTGATTCTGCGACCTCGCGCGCGTAAACGTCAGGGGCGAGTTCATCAGGCACGAGCATCATTACGATGTCAGCTTCCGCGGCTGCCGTCGCCACCGGTTGTACGTGCAGCCCAGCGGCTTCGGCCTTCGCAAATGACGGACTGTCTGGCCGCAAGCCCACGGTGACGTTGCGGCCTGAGTCGCGCAGATTGTTCGATTGCGCGAAGCCCTGACTGCCGTAGCCGATAACGGCAATCTTCTTTTCACGCAAAGCCGCAGGATTAGCGTCCTTGTCGTAGTAGATCTTCATGGTTTCGATCCTTTCAAAATTGGGAAGAAATAGGACAATAGGTCGCATGAGTCATATAGGTCCTATTTCTCAACTCGCAGCGACCGCAAATACCTCTTCCTCGTCAGCGGGCGCAACGGCCTCCACGTTCGATAAGCGCCCGATCGCAATGCGACCTGTGCGAGTGATCTCGTGAATGCCCAAGGGCTTCAGCATCTCGATGAAACCTTCAACCTTCTCTTTATTACCCGAAGCCTCCACAACGATCTGCTCGTGCGAGATGTCGACCACCTTGGCGCGAAAAACGCCCACCAGATTCAGTACTTCTTGTCGCTGCAATCCCGGCTGGGCATTAACCGTAATCAACGCCATTTCGCGCTCGATGTGTGGCCGCGTCGTGACATCTTGGACGTCGCGCACACGCGCGAGCCGCGCGCACTGTTTGCAGATTTGATCGATTGTGCGATCGTCACCACGCGTGACAATCGTGACCCTGGCCCACTGCGGGTCAAGCGTAGCGCCCACCGAAATCGTTTCAATATTAAAACCGCGCGCGCTGAACAACCCGACGATGCGCGAAAGCTCGCCCGGCTGATCAGCGACAACGATGGAAAGCGTGTGACGCACGATGCAATTTCGGATTTCGGATTTCCAATAGCTGCTTTGTATTTGTTCTATGCCCTGACTCTTTGCCCTTTGCCCTTTGCCAGCCCAATCCGCAATTCGCAATCCGAAATCCCTCAAACTCCTTCACTCTGAAAAATCATGTCGCGCGAACTGGCGCCTGCCGGCACGATGGGAAATACGTTTTCTTCCTTTTCCACTACGACATCAATTACTGAGACGCCATTATGCGCGAGAGCCGCTTCCAAGACCTCGGATAACTCTTCCGGATGAGTGGCGCGCCGGGCAAACGCGCCATAAGCCTCGGCGAGTTTGACGAAGTCGGGCGCAACTGAGATATCAACCTCCGAGTAGGTCCGCTCATAAAACATTTCCTGCCATTGCCGCACCATGCCCAGATAGCCGTTGTTCATGATCACAACCTTCACCGGCAAATCGTATTGAATCGCGGTGGCCAATTCCTGGTTCGTCATCTGAAATCCGCCATCGCCGACGATCGCGACGACGAGCTGATCTCGAAAAGCCATTTGCGCGCCGATGGCCGCCGGCACGCCGAAACCCATCGCCCCCAGACCGCCGCTGGTGATCCATTGCCGCTCTCGTTTGAAGGGATAGAACTGCGCGGCCCACATCTGGTGTTGCCCGACATCGGTGGCGATAATTGCTTCCCCGCCGGTCAAACGATGCAGTTCGCGAATAACGTGCTGGGGTTTGATTTGATCGCGAGAGCCGGAGAAGCGCAGGGGCTGCTCTCGCTGCCAATCGTGCAATTGGTTCCACCAAGCCTTGCGCCGTTCGATGCTTGTTTCAATCACGTCGCGCCCGCAAGATTCAACTTCGGCGCGCAGAGCTTTCAACGCTTCCTGCGCATCGGCAATCAGCGAAATGTCAGGCGCGCGATTCTTTCCTACGTTCGCCGGATCGATGTCGATATGGATGACCCGAGCATGCGGCGCAAACGTCGCGAGCTTTCCCGTGACCCGATCGTCAAACCGTACCCCGACCGCGATGAGCAGATCGCTTTCAGCCACCGACATATTCGCCGCATAAGTTCCGTGCATGCCGAGCATGCCAAGCGACAAGCGATGCTCAGAAGGAAATCCGCCCAATCCCATCAGCGTCGGTGTGACAGGGAGTTCCAATGCTTCGGCAAAGCCGCGAAGTTCTCGAGATGCGCCAGAATTAACGATGCCGCCGCCAACGTACATCACGGGCCGTCGGGCGTTCAAAATCTCAGAAGCAGCGCGACTCACTGCCCGCCTCCCCAGGGATGATTGATGCTCCACGAGAGGAAAACGAATGTGATCGAGTCGCGAATAAGAAGCTCGCTCCGCCGATACGTCTTTTGGAATGTCAATGACCACGGGCCCGGGTCTTCCCGTTCGCGCGAGATGAAAAGCCTCGTGGACGATCGCCCCAAGATCGCGCACGTCGCGCACCAGATAGTTGTGCTTGACGCAGGGCCGAGTGATACCGACTGTGTCCACCTCCTGGAAAGCGTCAGTGCCGATCAGCCGCAGCGGTACCTGGCCGGTGATCACCACGATCGGCGTCGAATCCATGTAAGCGTTGGCGATGCCCGTGATTGCGTTGGTCGCGCCCGGCCCGGATGTGACCAGCGCTACCCCCACGCGCCCCGAAGCGCGCGCATAGCCTTCGGCCATGTGCACTGCGCCCTGCTCGTGCCGCACGAGGTAGTGAGTGATGCGATCGCGCGCGCGCCACAACTCATCGTAAATGTGCAGCACCGCGCCGCCCGGATAACCAAAGATCGAATCTACGCCTTCATGCACGAGGGCCTGGATCAAAATCTGGGCTCCGCGCGGTAGTGATTGTTCCTCCGGCGCCGAAGAAAGTGGCTCACTCGGGATCAAAAGGGCTGGCTGCGCGCTCATTTATTGACTTTCAGATCTGACAAATAAAGCCATCAACTCCGTTTCGTTGATGGCCCTCAAATGTCCGATGAGCTTCAGTTTGTCGGCACCGCGCGACATCTGAAACTCACCGGTTAGAAATTACCGAAATCACCAAGTTACTCTACATCTTTCGTTCCACCTTGCCCAATTAAAAATTTTTTGCTGCTCATAAACCAAACTCGGTCTTGGCTACATTCCTTATTTCTGTGCCTGACACAGGCCACGATTCTGATACAGCAAGTGATATAATCCGCGTCGGAGGCTGGCTCGAAGATGATGACGCAGAAGCAGGTTCTCGACGCGGTGCGCCGACTACCACCACACCAGCGACAACAACTGGGCGAACAGATCATACGACAATCCGCCAGATCGCCTTCGTTTACGCTTGTCGCCATCAAACGCCTGCCGCAAAAGAAACAGCGTCGGTTAGATTTCTTAGCGGACAAAAACACCGAAGGCAACTTGAATGCGGCGGAACGCGCAGAGTTGAATCGCCTGGTTGCCGAAGCTCGGCAGTTAGCCCTGGAAAATGCTCAGGCTCTGGTGCGGGCTCAGCGGCCAGAGCTATTTGGCGTCTCGGGTAAACCGCTTAAGGGGCGGGTGCGAGAGGCCTTACGCACCAAGGCACAAGCCGAAGAGACGGTCCGCATTAGCCACAATGACGGCAAATGACCACACGGCGCGAATCCCGTTTACGCCGGGTAGTGATAGAGCGCGCCGGTTGGCGCTGTGAGTACTGTCGTGCCCCTCAGGGACCAACCGGCCAAACCTTCCATCTTGACCATATCGTTCCAGAGGTTCGCGGCGGTGAGTGGACAGAGGAAAATCTGGCGCTCGCTTGTCCGCACTGTAACCTCGCTCGCGGTGGGCAAGAATCGGCACGCGACCCGCGCACCGGTCAAATTGTCCGCTTGTTCGATCCGCGACGAGACGTTTGGGAGAGACACTTTAGTTGGAGTCCAAATCGGTCACGATTGATGGGAAGGACTGCCAATGGGCGGGCTACGATTCAAGCGCTGAAAATGAACGCGGCAGGTCAGCTCGAAGCTCGGATGTGGTGGTACTTGATGGGCCTGATCCCCTGAAACTCGTGGCGGTCAGAGGTAGTTACTAAGAATGAAGGTACTTGGCAACCATGGAAATGAACCAACTTGAGTTCTTTCGAAAGGTGGTGGAGGAAGGAAGCTTTTCGAAAGCGGCTGAGCGCGTCTTTCGCACGCAGCCGGCGGTGAGTATCGCGATTCGGCGTCTGGAAGAAGAAATTGGCGCGCCACTCTTTGAACGATCGCAGAAAACGCCGGCCTTAACTGACGTGGGCCAGGTGGTTTACGATTACGCGAAACGGATTCTTTCTCTGCGCGATCAAGCGCTCGAAGGCGTCGCGGAATTGAAATCGCTAAAGCGTGGCCGGGTCCGAATCGGCGCCAATGAAAGCACGTCTCATTACCTTCTGCCACAACTCATTCTTGATTACCGAAAGCGTTATCCGCAGGTGAAGGTTGAAATCTTCGGT
Organism: Acidobacteriota bacterium; assembly: GCA_003222835.1. Next base: position 9,665 of record QHXE01000342.1, read on the forward strand.
CACTCATCCGATCATTTATCGCGCGAGGTGCTGGACGGTAAAGTGGACTTTGCTTTGATGGCATTCGAGCCGATTGACAGCGACCTCGAATCGTTTCCGGTGCTCAAGGATGAGCTGGTGCTGATCATGCATCCCGATCATCCGCTGGCGAAGCGCGAGGCGGTTACCGTTGAGCAACTTGGTAAGGAATCGTTCGTCGCGCATAACGTCAACACCGGTTCGCGGCAAAGAGTAATCGAAACCTTTGCGCAGCATCGCACGCCGCTCAACATCACACTCGAGCTGGCGACGATTGAGACTATCAAGCGATTCGTGCAGTTGAAAATTGGACTTGGGTTCGTTCCGGGGATGTGCGTGGCCGAAGAGTTGGAGCGCGGGAGTCTCGCTACTGTTCCGGTTCAAGATCTAACTTATGAACGCACGCTTTGGGTAACGCATCGTCGCGAGATGATTTTCTCCCACGCGGCTGCGGCGTTTCTCGAACTCTTGCGTGACCAAGCGAAAAAGCAAATTGACGACGAGTGAATCTTAAACGCAGAGAACGTGGAGGTCTTGGCAGAACGTAGAGAGGAATTCTCCGCACCTCTGCGGGAACCTCCGCGGCCTCTGCGGTTGAAATTCCTGATCGCAACTGGAGCTAAGATGAGATCAAGAAATCAATTCTGGGCTGTACTTGCCGTTCTAATGGTGGTGGTTGCGTTTACTGCCGTCACTTCGGCCAATAGAACCGCCCCGAGGCCGCGTCCTCTCGCTGAGGATCCCCACCTCTACAGCGTAAGAACGTTCGGCGCGAAGGCCGATGGCAAGACGCTCGACACTCCAGCCATCAACAAAGCGATTGACGCGGCGGCAGCGGCTGGTGGTGGTACCGTTTTCTTCCCGGCCGGAAATTATTTGTCAGTTTCGATTCATCTAAAAAGCAACATCGCTCTATATCTCGAGCAAGGCGCGACGATCGTGGCCGCTAACACTTCGGATGACGCGAGATACGATCCGCCGGAGCCGAACGAGTGGGACAAGTATCAGGATTTCGGGCACAGTCACTGGCACAATAGCTTGATCTGGGGCGAGAACTTGACGAACGTTTCCATTCTCGGCCCAGGAACGATTTGGGGCAAGGGTCTGGTTCGCAGCGGCGCGCAATCGCGCACGCAGCAGCAGAACGACGCGTTGAATACTGCGCGTGCCGGCGAACCCAAGACTCCTTTCGGTTATCCGAATCCACGCGATGCAGTCGAGCCGGGATGGGGAAACAAATCAATTAGTCTTAAGCTCTGCCGCAACGTCATCATCCGCGACATCACGATTTTGCATGGCGGCCACTTCGCGATTCTGGCCACCGGCATTGATAACCTGACGATCGACAATTTGAAGATCGACACGAACCGCGATGGCATCGACGTTGACGCTTGCAAAAACGTTCGTATCTCAAATTGCACTGTCAACTCGCCATTCGACGACGGCATTTGCCCGAAGAGTTCATTCGGGCTCGGTTACGCGCGCGCTACTGAGAATGTCACGATCACCAATTGTCAGGTCAGCGGCTACGATGAAGGCTCGCTGTTGGACGGAACCTACAAGCGCGCGTTCAGAAATCAGAATGGAACGTTCAGCCCAACGGGCCGGATAAAATTCGGCACCGAATCCAACGGTGGGTTTAAGAATATTACGATCTCAAATTGCGTTTTTGAATATTGTCGCGGACTGGCGCTGGAGACTGTTGATGGCGGATTACTCGAGGATGTGACGATCAGCAACATTACGATGCGCGACGTCAGTAACTCGCCTATCTTTCTCAGGCTCGGCAGTCGCGTGCGCGGGCCGCAAGGGACGCCGATCGGCGCATTAAGACGCGTCAATATCAACAATGTAATCGTCTATAACGCCGAACCAAGATACGCCTCGATCATCAGCGGGATACCCGGTCACGAGATTGAAGACCTGAGACTCAGCAATATACGCGTTTACTACATGGGCGGGGGCACTAAAGCGCAAGCCGGGCTGGAGCCGCCCGAAAAGGAAAACGACTATCCTGAGCCGACGATGTTCGGCGAGATTCCAGCTTATGGCTTCTTCATTCGCCACGTGCGCGGACTCGAAATGAGCGACGTAGCGGTTACCTATTTAAAGGATGATGCGCGTCCAGCATTCATCCTTTCCGACGCCAGGGCAGTTGATCTGCGCAATATTAAAGTGCGACACGGTCAGGGTCTTCCTAGCTTTATTCTGAAAGACTCCGAAGACTTTTCACTTCAGCAGAGTCAGCCGCTGCCTGATACGAAACTCGCGAACGTGAAGCGACATCAATTTTGAGGTGGGCATTTCCGTCGTTCGCCGTGCTGGAGATTTAGCAGGCTGCTGAAAAAGTTCCCTCTCCCTTTGGGAGAGGGTTAGGGTGAGGGCTTACGTGCGAAAGTAAACCACAACTATTTATATAACAAACTCTTCTCAGGCCCTCTCCCCAGCCCTCTCCCAAAGGGAGAGGGAGTTTTTCAGCGATTTCAATGGGACACAGCCATGACCACGGCGAATCGTTAACCGGGCGTCGGTTGGTTCTCTCAATCTTTCTTACGCTTGCATTCGTTGCTGGTGAAGCAATCGCGGGATACTTTGCGCACTCGTTGGCGCTGCTGTCTGATGCCGGTCATAATTTCGCCGACGCGCTGGCCCTGGTTATTTCCTGGTATGGAATCTGGATCGCCCGCAAACCCTCGACCCGGAAGCGCACCTTCGGCTATCACCGCGTCGGCATTCTGGCCGCGTTAGTCAACGCCGTCTCGCTGGTAGTGATAGCGCTTTTAATCTTTTGGGAAGCAATCGGTCGGCTGCGGAATCCTCAGCCCGTTTACAGCACACCGATGATCGTGGTGGCGCTGATAGCGATCGCCATGAACACGATCATCAGCCTGTGGATCAGAGGCGATGCTGCCTATGATTTGAATGTCCGCAGCGCCTACATGCATATGATAGGAGACGCGATCTCTGCCGCCGGTGTAGTGGTCGCGGGTCTGGTGGTAGCTTTTGGCGGCGGGTCAGTTGCCGACCCGGTAGTTTCGATTCTGATCGGCTTGCTGATTCTGTGGAGTTCCTGGGGAATCCTTCAGGAGTCAATGAATGTCCTGCTGGAAGCGATTCCCAAAGGCATGAACATGGACTTGGTCGAGCAAAGCATTGCCGGCATAGCCGGCGTTCTAGCGGTACATGATCTTCACGTTTGGACGATCGGCTCAGGGATCATCGCTTGCAGTTGCCACATCACGGTCGGCGAACAGAGTATTCGCAGCGGGCAAAACGTGCTACACGCGGTCACCGATGAACTGGAGCATCGATTTCGAATTTCACACTCGACGATTCAGGTTGAGGTGGAGGGGTGTGATCCGAACGACATGTATTGCATAGCACGAGCGACAAAACGCAACGCTGAATTGCGCCATCGACACTAGTGTCCTGCTTCTAAAGTTCGCATGGATATATCTTCGACAGGATTTACAAGATTCACAAGATTAAGGGAGAAAATCAAACAAGGAATTTGCGCCCCATCTTCCATTTTGTAAATCTTGTTAATCCTGTCGAAAGACCTGCGCAACGACCTTCTGGTAATGGGCGACAGTCACAACGGTTAACGAAAGTTCTCAGCCATCACAATATCGCTGCCACTCTCATCCATCTGAACGACGAGGAGCAGTTGACCATCCGGAGAAACGGCCAGACCCGGATCGGTTTTGAATAGCGGCTTATCGAGTCTGGCTACGAGACTAATTTTGTTGTCTTCAAAGCTGTAGTACTCGACGATCGGATGGGAAGGAATTTCGGCAGTGGCGAAATAGATGCCCTTGCTAGTAACGGCCCAGTAGCGCCATAAGCCACCCCGATGTTGATCAAGTACCAGGGTCTCTTCACCGCCGGCGACCGGTACTCGCCAGATTCCTGGCATGGCTCGCCCCTTGGCGTAATAGAAATACTTGCCGTCGGCAGATTCGAAGCCCTCGAAGCCGCCTTGCTTTGTTACTTGCACTGTGGGGCCGCCTTCGACCGGTACTTTCCATATCTGCATGCTGCCACTGCGGGTACAGCCGAAATAAATCCAGCGGCCGTCTCGCGACCAACTTGGGGTAACATCTTCGTCTGCGTCATAGGTGAGACGACGGGGCTTGCTGCCATCGGCGGCGATTACGTAGATGGCGGCGTTTCCTTCGAGCCAGGAATCGAAAACGATCTGGCGGCCATCAGGAGACCAGCGCGGCGTGCCGGTTAGCGGACCGCCGCTATTCGTTATTTGCCGCGCATTGGATCCGTCACTGTCGGATACCCAGATTTCAAAGCTACCGGAGCGCCGAGAAGCAAAAACAATTTTCTTTCCGTCAGGCGAATACTGAGGACCATTGTCCTCTTGGGTTGAAGAGATCAGCTTTAACGGGGAGTTCTCTTGCGACTTCGCGCTGTGCAATGCAAAACGCCAAATGTTTCCGTCCATCATCGACTGGGTATAGGACAAACGATTCCCCTGCCGCGAGATTGTTGGACTGTAAACATCACGCTCGTTTGTGGTAAGGCGCTCGCACGTCGCATCAGTAATAGAAATCTTCCACAGGTTGTAGGTGCTGCCGCCACGCCGTGAGGCAAAGACAATTTCTTTGCCATCCGAAGTCCAGCTCAGGCCGCGAATAGAAGTGTTGTCAAAGGTCAGGCGCCTGGACTCGCCACCCGCCAGCGGCAAAAGATAAATATCTGCCGCCGCAATACTGACCGATCTGACAAAAGCCAGCGTCTTTTGATCCGGAGAGAAAGCTGGAAAGAAATCACCCAGGAATCCGGTTGGCGGCGCGGTCAGCTTTGTCTTCTCGCCCCCCTCAATCGAGATCGAAAAAATACTGAATGGTTGCTGCTGTGAACTCTTGTCCGGCGCGGCCAGAAGTTTACCGTCCGGAGAGTAGCTCAGCGTGTTCCCAATCACGACCGGCCGGTAAGGGAAGGCGTCTGCAAGTTTGCGTTCGGCGCCGCCTAATGAAGGAACCAAAAAGACACCACCGTCCTCGGCGGACTGACGCAGAAAAGCAATATACCGCCCATCGGGTGACCAACTGGGGTCGGTGTCTGGTCCAGGATTACTGGTCAGGCGGAGCGGTCGCTCCGCTCCGATCTGCTTGACATAGATGTCACTGTTGTCTTCTTTCTCGCCATTCCAGACGAACGCGATCTGATTACCATCCGGCGAGAAGGCAGCTTGATCCTCAGTGCCGGCCAAGCTGGTAACGGGAGTGATCTTCAGCAGCGGAGTTACCGGT
>QHXE01000293.1 GCA_003222835.1 Acidobacteriota bacterium
TTGTCATAGCTCAATGGCGTGAGCGCCTGCCCGAATACACCTACCACACCTTGATCGCGCGCCCGTTTAGTCAGTTCAAACTCGCCCACCCAATAGCACCGCACAAGAAACCCATCTTTCCTGCGTGTTCCCAAATCAGGAATGTATTCATCGTCTTGCGCCTGACAAAGTGCCGCGCCCGCCGTTATTGCGGCCAAAACGAGCAGACCTTTACTTCGCATATCCGCTCTTTGGGCAGAATGCACTGCGCAGCACGGCGCCGCGGAACCCGCTTTCGCCCAACTGCGTTTCAGAATAAAACAGCCGCGCGCCTTCAGGAGTGAAAATCATTTCCGGCATGGAGATATTCCTCGAGTCCGCAGTTGGAAGGACAAACTCCGGCGGGCCTTTCCTCTGCCAGGTGACGGCGTCGCGCGAGATCTTCGTGACGATTTCGGCTTTGTTTGGACTGTCGCTGGCCAAATAAACCAGGACAAAAAAGTCGCCGGATGGATAAACGCGCGCGCCGAGAATCTCGCGCGAATCGATGGCGGCAGCGGGCTGCATATTCGGATTCGACCAGGTCAGTCCGTCGCGTGAGACGCTGTGACAGAGCGCGGGTTTGCCTTCTTGATTGATGCCAATCCACCACAAATGCAGCAGTCCGCCGTCGGCGTACAAGCTGATACGAAGAAAAATGAAATCTGGACGGTTGAAGGAAAGCCCAGCAAGCGTTCCGAGCGGTTGCCACATGAGGCCGTCGTTGGAAGAAGCGAGTTCTACACGCTCAGCAAGGCGATCCGATTCTTCGTTATCGCGAGGCAGGCGGTGCACGACATAAGCGGCGAGGAAACCGTCATTCCAAAGGGCCAGGCAGGGGCTTGAAGGTTCCTCGTCGATCTTGACAGGAATGGCGGATTCCTCCAGCGACTTGCGCCAGGCAAGGCCATTTGCGCTCTCGGCAATGCCCAAAGCGCATACTCGCTCATCCTCGGACAATGAAATCCCTTTGTAGAGCATCAGCCATTTGTTTTTGAGTCGCAGGACGGCGACATCGCGGATCGCAAAGTCATCCCAACCCCCGATGTCGCCGGGCGGGAGCGCCGGATGATCGTCGATCTTCCACGCCGACGATTCGGCGGCGCTTAGACTCGCGGCGCGACACAACAGCGCCAGCGCAAGCAACCTTGCCGTCGCCGCAACGAACGTTCTCAAGGAGTGGCGCTGCTTGTCGCTTCGGTCCCGGCGAACGGATCGGCAGGCGATTTTGTCTCCGCCGGTTTCGGAGTCTCCGCCGGTTTTTCACCTTCCGCCGGCTTTTCGACCGCTGTGGGCTTTTCGCCTTCAACACTCGATGGGGTTGATCCGCCTTCGGTAGTCACCTGCACGGAAAGCTGGCCGGCATTCGGCTGGAATGTTGCGGGATAAATGTCCCCGCCACTGTTTGCCGCTCCGACGCTTAGATAAGCGTTGCCGCTCACAGTTGCGGGCCAAGTCACCTCGAGCGTTTGCGCATCTGGCGGATTCATCGCCACATCTACTTTTTTCTGCGTGACTTGGACCTGGTCGTCGTCGTAGAGCGTCAGCGTGTAAGTCGCTTTAATTACGGTGTTGCTCGCGTTATACCACGGCTTTTGCACCGCCGCGGCCGCTTGAACGACGTCGCCTTTTTTCACCGGGAATTTGAAAAAAGCGGTTTCCCCGATCTTGAGATCAGAAGTTGCAAGAGTCGGAGGTTTCAATTCGGCGGCCGCGTTGAAGCCAGCGCCACCCGCCGTTTTGACGCGGGCGATCGAGGGCGACGATTCGCCGGTCTCTGTGGTCTCACCTTCCACTTTCACCTTCAAGGTATACGGCGAAGGCTTGGGATATTTTGGTTTGTAAGGCTCACGGGGCTTGTAGTCATGGTTGTCGGACGCAGAGACTGCAATGTAAGCCGGGCCGTTGATGTCGGCCGTCCATGTGGCTCGAATCGTTGCCGGCTCGGTGGGGCTGCCTTCAACGTCCATCGTTTCGCGGGCCACTTGAGCAAGGTCCCTGTTGTAGATCGCGACGGCGAAGGTCTGAAGCGAGATATTACCCTCACCTTCATACGGAGTTTTTTGTATGATGCCAATCACACGAAGTTCCTGGCCTTTGTGGAGCGTGACCTGGTAATACTTCGCTTCTTTCATCGCTAACTCACCTTTGTAATCGCCGGGCTTCACAACTGGAGGATCGCCAAGAAACACACCAGGCTTGATGACTTCGCCGCCTGCCTCGTATTGCTTCGTCTCACGCTGCTTGGGAGCTGGTGCGACTTTTTCAGCGACAACTTTTTGCAATGCGCCTGCCAGCTCGTTGGCGTTTTCGACGGTCAACAACTTGCCGTGACCTTTTGCCGCGATGTCCGCCAGTTGCGCTTTCTCTTTCGGCTCAATGCCGAAACCGATGACGTTAATCCCAAATTTAACTCCAAACTCCGCGGCGAGCTTTGCCGCGACTCCGGCTGGATCGCCGTGACAACTTTCCGCGCCGTCAGTGACCAAGACGATGCCGCTCCCGCCCTTGGCCTTCTTCAACTCCTCGCCGGCTTTGATGAGCGACGAAGCGATCGGCGTCATGCCAGTGGCGTTGTAATTGTCGATCCTCACTTTGAGATTCGCTTTGTCGATCGGGCCAAGCGGCTGCACCACATCGATGTCCTCGCAGCCGCGTGCTTTCGATGTTCCGTAAATGACCAGCGCAACGTTGAGGTCGCCTGGTAACTTGTCGATCAAATCCTTTACGCATCTTTTTGCGGAAGCCACCTTCGTCGCGCCATCCTTCATCTTTGCGTTCATGCTGCCGGAGTAATCGACGATCAGCACGAGATCGGTGATCTCCGAAGCCGGCGAGCCTGCGCCCGCGGTCGACGCACTCGATTGCATCGCAGCAATCAACGCATCGCTCGCGCCCGCCTTTTTCAATCGCGCGATATCGTCGGCTCCAAGAACAAACGCGGTGCCCGAGCTCTTTACTTTGTCGATGATCGTCTGCTCGGGAATCTTCAGCTCGAGCAATTTGATGACATCTTGTTGGGTCAGGATTTGTGCAGTG
>QHXE01000294.1 GCA_003222835.1 Acidobacteriota bacterium
CCTCCTTGAGAAAGGGGGCTAAGGAAAACAATTTGGTTCTCCGCTTCCCCAGGCGTGAACGCCTGGGCTAGGGAAACGTTTTCAACGACCGAGACTATGACGGTTCTATCGCTTTCCAATATCAGTAAGCGCTTTGGCCCAACGGTGGCGCTCGATGGCGTGAACCTTCGTTTGCAGAAAGGCGAAGTGCATGCACTGATCGGGGAGAATGGCGCCGGCAAGAGTACGTTGATGAACGTGCTGGCAGGTCTAATCAAGTCAGACGCCGGCACCATCGAAGTTGAAGGGCGCCCGTATGCTCCCGCCAATCCGCTGGATGCACGCGAAAGAGGAATTGCGCTTATTCATCAGGAACTTTCGCTGTTTCCGCATCTGTCGGTGGCGGAAAACATCATGATGGGGATGGAGCCCTCGCGAGCGGGCGTGCTTGATCGACAGAAGCTGCACGCGCGCACGGCAGAAGTGCTGAGCACTTTTCATCATCCCGAGATTCGTCCAGAGACACGGGTCGCCAAATTGTCGATTGCCGCGCGACAAATAGTCGAGATCTGCCGGGCGATCGCCGCGCGGGCGCGAATCATTTTGATGGACGAGCCGACGAGCAGTTTGCAGCGCGACGACGTGGAGCATCTCTTTAGCTTGATTCGCAAGTTTAGAGCTCAAGCGATTAGCGTGATCTACATAAGTCACTTCCTCGAAGAGGTGCGCGAGATCGCCGACAGCTTTACGGTCCTTCGCGACGGGCAAAGCGTGGCCACCGGGGTAATCCGTTCGGTCTCGGATGATCGACTAATTGCGCACATGGTGGGGCGGGCCATACAAAATCTGTTTCCGTCGAGAGTCTCGGCAACCGCGCAACCTCACGAGAAGGTTTTCGAGGCGCAGGATCTAACCGCTCCTCCGCTTTTGAAAGATGCAAGTTTCGAATTGCGTCGCGGCGAAGTTCTCGGTGTTGCTGGTTTGATGGGATCCGGGAGAACGCAAGTCGTGCGGACCATCTTCGGTCTCGATCAAGCTAAGAGCGGCACGATCAATCTGCAAGGGAAACCGGTCGCAGCCAGTGGCGGGACGCCCGCTGTCAGGCTTTTTCAGAAACTGGGTTATCTGAGCGAGGATCGTAAAGGCGAAGGACTCGCTCTCGGTCTTTCGATCGCCGACAACGTGACCATGACACGCTTTTCATCATGTTCGCGTTGGGGCTGGCTCAACCTCTTGCGCCAAAAGCGGCAAGCCGAAGACGTGACCGTAGCGCTCGCAGTCAAAGCTCGCACAATGCAGCAACCTGTCAGTACGCTTTCGGGCGGGAATCAGCAGAAGATTGCTCTGGCTCGTTTGCTTCATCAGAATGCCGACATCTTGTTGCTTGATGAGCCAACGCGCGGCATAGATATCGGCAGTAAGGCCGTAGTCTACGAAACCATCGCGCAATGCGCGGCGAATGGTAAGGCGATCTTGATGATCAGTTCTTATCTGCCGGAACTTTTCGGAATCTGCGATCGCCTGGCGGTTATGAGTCGGGGGCGATTATCGCCGGCGCGCTCAATTGATCATTGGACTCCGGAGTTGGTGATGCAAACCGCTATCGGGGCTGAGGAACCGGCGTCCGTCTGACTTAATTTGCAATTTGCATTTTTCATCAATTTTCAATTTTCAATATGGTTCATCGCGAGACTCAGCGTTCATAATTGAAAAATGCAAATTGCAAATTAAGTTGAAGAGCGAGAACATCAGGGAGGATTGCATGACACGAACAATGGTTTGCGGCGCGGTGTTTCTGCTCAGCCTGACGTCTGCCGCCGCTCAATCGACGCAGAGTTCTTCTGATTGCGCGGAAATCAAGGCGCAGTTTACCAGGCTCGAGGCGAGGCTCAGAGATTGGCCGGCCCTCGCGCGCTACCGTGATGCCAATACGAAGGTCAAAGCTCCGCCGAAAGGCGAGCATCGCGTTGTTTTCATGGGCGATTCGATAACTGATTCATGGGACGATCCAAAATACGGCGGCTTTTTCCCAGGCAAACCATATATCGATCGTGGCATTAGTGGACAAACTACGCCGCAGATGCTGCTGCGCTTCCGCGCCGACGTAATTGCTCTGCGTCCGGAAGTCGTCGTGATTCTCGCCGGCACGAACGATCTGGCGGGAAATACCGGTCCGAGCACGCTCGAGGCTATCGAAGACAATCTGATTTCGATGATGGAACTTGCGCGAGCCAATAGCACTCGCGTGGTGCTCGCGTCCATCCTCCCCGTGAGTGACTACGAGAAAAGGAAAGATGGCAAACCGATAATTCAGACCGCGCAAAGACCGCCGGAAAAGATCAGAGCGCTAAATGAATGGATGAGAGCCTATGCCACCAAAAATAGATCGATCTATCTTGACTACTATTCATCTATGATAGACGAGAAAGGTTTTTTGAAGGACGAGTTGAGCGAAGATGGGCTTCATCCCAACGCGAAAGGCTATGCGGTGATGGCCCCGCTGGCGGAACAGGCAATCGCGGCCGCGCTAAAGAAGAATGTCCGATAAGCTTTAGCTTGTCGTTTCGTTCAACATCAGTTTGCCACTCGGAGCGACAAGCTAAAGCTTATCGGACAATAGACAATTATGCCGACAACTCTTGCCGACATTGCGCGTGAACTTGGCGTCTCAAAGATGACGGTCTCGCGTGCCATCAACAATCATCCCGAAATCAGTCCGGAAACGCGCGCTCGCATTCTCGAGGCAGCACAGCGAATGAACTATCGGCCGAATCAGTTCGCGCGGGCCCTTACGACTAATCGTTCGTACCTTTTGGGGGTGGTCGTGCCGGACCTCATGCACTCGTATTTCGCCGAGATTTGCCGAGGTGTCGAAGGACTTGCGAGGCCGCTTGGCTATCAAAATCTGATCTGTAGCACCGACGAACAGGCAGCAAATGAACAACATGAGGTTGAAGCTCTATTGCCGCGAACCGATGGGTTGATTGTCGCTTCATCTGTTCCCCCAAATGAAAATGTCTTTTACCGGCGCATAATAAAAGATGGCGCCAGAATAGTTTTGATCGATCGCCGGCTCGAAGGCGTGCGCTGTCCCGCAGTGACGACTGATGACGTGAAAGTCGGTTTACTAGCCACGGAGCATTTGATTAATTTGGGCCATCAGCGGGTTGGACATTTGCTGGGCACGGCCGCCTCAACCGCCGCCCTCCGTTTCGAAGGTTACCAGCAAGCGCTGGCGAAGCATCGAATAGCTTTCGACTCGTCGCTGGTGCGCGAGTGTGGTTTCACAGAGCGTGACGGTTACGAGTCAATGAGTGGCTGGCTTAATGAAGGCAACACTCCCTCTGCGATCTTTGCCGCCAACGATCCGGCGGCCATAGGCGCGATGAGCGCAATCACTGAAGCCGGTCTGGGAATTCCGGAAGACGTGGCCATCGTGGGCGGCGGCAACATTCATTACGGCGATATGCTGCGAGTCCCGCTGACCACTGTCGCCTGGTCCACGTTGGAGATGGGCCGCGCCGCCGCGCAGATCTTGATCGAAATGACCCGCAAAGATCCTGCTTTGAGACCGGGAAGAAGACGTGGATTTAGCGCCAGACTCTCTCTGGGCGCTGTTGCCAAAAACAATCTCAGACAAACTGTTGACAAAAAGTCCGCTCTGAGTATATTGTCCGAACTCCGAACAAATGACTCGGCCAAATGCGCAAAATCAACACCCAGGATTTCCGCGTAGCCACACGCTCTCGGTAACAGTCAGACGGGAGCCGTGAGAGGCCCGGCCGTTATCTCTGGGACATCTAGAGGAGGTAACTATGAAATTGCATCCCAAGCTTCTCATTCTGCTGTTTGCCTTCGTCACGTATCCCGTCGCCGCGCAGGTCGATCGCGCGACGCTGACCGGCACCGTCACCGCCTCGACGGGGGCCGTCATTGCCGGCGCCAGGGTCGAGACCGTCTCAAGCGGCACGGCCTTGCGCCGTGAAACAATCTCTGGCGTTAATGGCGCCTACGAACTACCCGGACTCCCAATCGGCAGGTATACCGTCACCATCTCAAAAGCAGGCTTCAAGGTCATGCAATACACCGACGTGGAGCTTTCCGTCGGGCAGTCACGCACGCTCGACGCACAAATGCAAGTAGGCGAGGTGACGACTCACGTCGAGGTAATGGACATTGCGCCGGCACTGAACCGTAGTTCGGCGGAGGTCGGAGAGGTCATCCAGTCGCAGCAGGTGCGCAACATCCCTTTGAACGGACGCAACTGGGCCAGCCTTGGGATTCTCGCTCCGGGCGCCATCAATGCCAGTGACGGTAGCCAGCGAAACATCCGATTCGTCGGACGGGGCCGCGATGACAACAATTTCACTTTCGATGGCATCGATGCTACCGGCGTCCAAGAGCAGAGTCAGAAGGCGGATGCGCGCCTGAACATTTCTCTCGATTCGATTGCGGAGTTTCGGGTCAGCAGCGCGGTCTATACCGCCGAAAGCGGCTCCTCAGGCGGCGCTCAGATCAACGCTGTGTCGAAGACTGGGACGAACGGCTTTCATGGCGCAGCGTTTGAGTTTTTCCGCAATAACGTGTTCGACGCGCGCTCGCCATTCGATCCGTCGAAAATTCCTCCGTTCCGTATGAACCAGTTCGGCGCCAACGTGGGCGGGCCAATTGCCAAGAATCGCACTTTCTTTTTTGTGGCCTACGAAGGAATCCGGCAGAGCCTTACCCAGACAATCACCGGGTTTGTGCCGAGCGCTTCATTTCGAGCCAAGGTTCTGGCTACTTCACCCGCTCTCAAACCGATCCTTGACAGTTGGCCGACTGGTCAGACGCCGGTCGATTCCAATATCGACCAGTACAAGGCGCCCGGGA
>QHXE01000343.1 GCA_003222835.1 Acidobacteriota bacterium
CAACGAGTAATCCGTCGGGCTGACCTATTTGCCGGCTCGCTGCACGCTGTCTTCGCCCCGCGATTCATCCAAACATTCTCATACCTTATCCAATGCCCGGCGGTTTAGGAGTGCGTTAGGTAGCTTGGATTTTCGCAAACAAGAGGTTCCGGATGGGTGAGTCGGCAAGCCTTCCCTTACTGGGTTATGGAAGGTTTGCCCGTTACTCGTCAAGCTGACGGGACGCCGACTTCACAGGGTCGACGGCAGAATCACAAGTCAGTTTAGATTCTCCCTTCGCGATGTAAGAGCCGGACTCGCCAACGTGGGACGGAGGCAGCCACGTTCACCAGGTTCATGCTGCTCCGTGGATGTGACTGCCCGGTTGTACTCTCAGGCGGGCGCTATAAACTGTACCGGAAGTTGCAGCCTAACCGCTCCCGGCCAGTAAGGTAAGACACTGGTCGAACGCGTTAGGATGATATCAACGCAGCTTGACAACTAAGCCGCGCCAACAAAAGAATTTCCCTGCACAGGAGGAGCTATGGCCGCACAGGCAGAATTGAACATGAAGAAGGTAGAAGAGCTGGCCTTTCGGGTGGTCGGCGATATGGGCGGAGCCTTCATCATGGCGTTGGGCTACATTGGAGACCGCCTCGGACTCTACAAAGCTATGGACGGCGCTGGCCCGATTACCAGCGGTGAGCTTGCCTCAAAGGCGGGCCTCAATGAACGCTATGTGCGCGAGTGGCTGCGGGCCATGGTCGCCGCCGAGTACATCGACTACGACCCAAAGTCTCAGAAATACTCAATGTCGTCCGAACAGGCGTTCGTGCTGTCAAACGAGGACAGTCCGATGTTCGTCGGCGGCGGGTTCCATTTTACGGCTCCCTCGCTTCTGAACGTGCCGAAGATCATGGATGCGTTTAAAAACGGTGGCGGGATCCCATACTCGGAAATTGGCGACGAAATTCCACCCGCCATTGAGCGCTTCTTCCGCCCTGGCTATGTGAATTTCCTAAGCAGGGACTGGCTAGGCGCAGTGCCGGGATTGATTGCCAGACTGGAGAAAGGGATTACGGTTGGCGACGTGGGCTGTGGCAGAGGCCAATCCACGGTTGCCATGGCTAAGGCATATCCCAAATCCCGATTCCTCGGCATCGACTACGATGGCAGGAGTATCACGGCGGCCCGAAAGCTGGCCGAGAATGCGGGCTTGAAGAATTTGGAATTCGTCCAAGGTCCGGCGGATCAAATTCCACAGGACCGCAAGTATGACCTGATCTGCAGCTTTGACTGCATTCACGATATGGTCGATCCGGTTGGCACTCTAAGAGCGATTCACAGCGTTCTGGCACCCAACGGCGTTTATCTCTGGTCTGAACCGAATTGCTCGCATGACGCCCACGAAAATCGAAACCCACTCGGTCGAACCTTTCATGCAATCAGCCCCCTGCACTGCATGACTGTTTCGCTGGCTTACAATGGCGCCGGTTTGGGAACGGTAATCGGGGAGCGAGGTGCGCGCGAACTTGCAGGAAAAGTCGGATTTTCAAAATTCGAGAAGCTGCCCATTCAGAATCCGTTTAACCAGTTCTTTGCTCTCGGCCGCTGACTACGCCGCGGGGTGTGAGTAGTCGTATGGGCGCATTGGTCTGTTATAGCAAGTGGTGTGTAAGTTTTGACCCGTGCGGCGAACCGTGTTCACATTGGCTGTTGCGTGTGGCAGAACTGGGGCAAAAGCGTTCCTGGCGGATGGTGGGCAAGCCGGAAACTGACCAGAAACCGACGCTGCGGCGCATCACTGTCTCGCAGCTAACGACCTCGCGCTGGCTGGCCACCATGTCTCCTACTGTGCCGACTTGCGCGTTCCTTTCTTTCGGCCCGGCTCCGGTTTTTTCGCCGTCGCGGCGATCCCAGCCGCACGCAGCTTTGCGATCCGGCTGATGAGCTTCACTGGAACCGGTTTGGTGAGTGGGAAATGGACCGTCCCCTTTCGTAGGTCATAGCCCCTGAGCTCATCTTCCAGCGCCGCGAAGAACGTCCCCGACGCGGCAAACAGCGAATAGTGTTCCTGGAAGCCAGCGAAATACAGCATCGGCTTTCCCTGGAGCTTGTATCCGGGCATACCGTACCCGATGCCCTCCAGTGCCTCCGGAACGGCCCTCCTGATCGCGGCGCGCACCTGTTCGAGCTTTGGCCGCACCGCCTCGGGCTGCGCAGCAATGTATTCGTCAACCGACTTGGGAACGCCCTTTTTCATACCCGTCATTCTATGTTTTGGTATGTGGCTTTTTCACACCGATATCCGTCTGGCCACCGAGTTGTGTTGCATGGAACGTATCTTGGGACCAACTTGGGCGAGAAGTCTGGAATCGTACATCTGCTGCCATTGGTCCGTAACGGCGTTCTGGGAAGTGTGTTGCAGGCGAGTCGGCAACCCGGTATCAATCCCGTCGGCAATGGAGTCAGATCGGTAATGGGAAGGTCGGCTTTGCTCCGGTCAACTTCTGGCTTCCCCGTTTCTGACGAACTTCCGGATGGCGGACGATCCACTGCCTCACATTGCCACATTGACATACGAATATTCGAGCAGAACTTTGACTTGGCGATGATCAAGATGAGGGATGAAAGGACAATCCGCGCCTTATCCCAATCCCTCCACCAAATAGAGTTGGCTCAGAGCGTTGAAGTAGGAATAGGCATAGGATTTGCCGTCGGGAGTGAATGCCGCATCGACCAAGTCAACCCCCGCGGGGTCGGATGGCCCGATTTTCTTGAACAACTCGCGGCGGCCAGTGGCCAGATCCACGCGCATCACATCCGCCGAATAGCTACCGAGCACCCCAACCAGCGCCGAGCGCCCGTCACGCGACACAGAAAAGATTGCCTCGTCGGGATGGATGCCGGGAACCAGGCGGGGCGCTCCCTGACCATCCACGGGATATAGCGCCACGGAATCGGAGAAGCCAAACACGAACTTACCGTCCGCAGTGGGGACGAATCCGCTCACTCCCTCGGGGGAAATCGGGCGTCCAGTTCCCGAATCGATGGCTTGCACGTAGATGCGCGATTTGTGACCCGGTTCCGTGCCGCTAAATACAACATTCTTGCCATCCGGGAGACAACGAGCGTAACTCCGGTCGATGGAATCATGCGTGATCTGCTTCGTCTCCCCCGGGCCAAGGGGAATCAGAAAAAGCTGACGGGGAATGTGCAAAATAAGGGACGACAGAACCCACTTCATGTCCGGTGAGAAATCGTAGCCCACGCCATCGCCAACGCGTTCGGGCGCTGCGCCATCGCTTGCACGGACGTAAACGTCGTAATCAGCTCCGCTATTAGCCCCCTCTTCATTCAACAGCACTTGTCGGCCGTCAGGTGAAATGGCCGAAGCGTCACTCCAATTTTGAATGGTCACATCTTGTTCTCGATCCTGACCAATTCCTCGTACGTAGGCGAGGATTCGAAAGATATTTTGCCCGAGAAGAACGCGCCCATCGCGGGCAATATCGTAGAGGGTTGGGGTGGCCGGAATTCGGTCGACCACACGGGTATGGCCCGAAAGATCGACGGCCCAGAGCTGAAACTTAGTGCTTTCTTCCGCGCTGGTGAACCATACTTCCTTGCCAGAGGGAGCCCAATTAACCGCTTCAATGGCCGACTGCCGCGGGGACAGAGTCCGATTGCGGCCCGAAGAGTCTACCATCACCACATTCCCAGCGCTGTCTCCCAAGGTGGAATGCTCGGCGAATGCCACCCAGCCTCCCCTGGGCGAGACGCGCACGTTGGTTAACCAGCCGGTGGCGGACTCATACAGAACGTGGCCGATGGGGTACTCAATGCGAAAGTGTCCGTCCACGTAGTGGGCGACGGCGATCTGGTTGTCGGGGCCCCAATCGGCGTCCACGACATCGCTCATCATAGGATGGGGAGCTGCGCCACTTAGCGGCGCCCTCGCCAGCAAGCCAACTTTGACATTTCTACCAAGCTCTCGTCGCTTCTGGATCAGGAGCATCTCTCCAGTGGGAGAGATGGATTCGATGTCAGCATCTTTCAGACCCAGGCTTACAGGGGCGTGACTGTCGGGCGCAAGTGAGAAAAGTTCGGTCTGCATCCCGATGTGCGCCGAGCTGTAGATGATAGTTCGCTGGTCGGGTGCGAAGCGGGCAGAAGAGATGAACTCGCGTCCAAACGTGAGCTGACGATAGCTCGGCGGCTCAGCAGGAGGGGCGTTCAGGCGAACGAAAAGCAGCGCCACGGCCGCAACTAGGATTCCGATGACTCCCAGCAGCGCGGGAACGAGCCAGGACTTTCCCGGTTTTGTCACCGCAGGCGCGGGGGAGCTCGTAGCCGACGCTGCAGGCGATGAAATAGAAGACAACGCCTCCAATGCGAAGGCGATGTCGCGCGCAGACTGGAAGCGATCAGCCGGATCTTTTTCCAGGCAATGGTGAACGATGCGCTCCAGTAGGGGCGGCACATCGCGGCCTGTGGCGGACAAGTCTGGAGGCTCTTCTTTCAGAATCGAACCAATGGTATCGGCCGTCGTGTCGCCGCGAAAGGCACGGCGGCCGCTCAGCATTTCATAGAGCACCGCGCCGAAGCTAAACAGGTCAGAGCGCGCGTCAACAGCGGCTCCGCGGCATTGCTCGGGAGACATGTAACCAAGCGTACCCAGCAGTGCGCCGCGGCCAGTGACGGAATCGAGCGTCGCCTCCGCCGACAAGCCGGGAGCACCCAGCTCAGGCATGGTCAACTTGGCCAGGCCGAAGTCGAGAATCTTCACATGCCCGTCGCGGGTGATGAAGAGGTTTTCCGGCTTAAGGTCGCGATGGAAAATGCCGTGATTGTGGGCGGCGGTAAGTCCGCGTGCGGTCTGGAGCGCATAATCGACTGCTTTGCGCACGGGCAGCGGACCGCTGATCAGGCGCGCTCGTAAGGTTTCTCCTTCGAGTAGTTCGGAGACGATGTAGGGGGAATTGTCCTGGCTGCCAATGTCGAACACGGCGAGAATATTCGGATGGCTGAGCGCAGCCGTGGCTCGCGCCTCCTGCTCGAAGCGACGCATGCGCTCGGAATCGCCCGCCGAGCCGGCGGGTAATACCTTGATCGCCACGTCGCGGCCCAGGCGTGGATCGCGGGCGCGATACACTTCTCCCATGCCTCCCGCGCCGAGGGCGGCGAGGATCTCGTAAGGGCCAAGCTTTGAGCCGGGGCCGAGAGGCATTTGCGGGCTAATTATAGAAGATTGCGGATGAGGCTGTATCGCCCTGCGCATTGTTTGTACCCGTGGCCCGTGTGGCACAATCCGACGCGTTGCGTTTTCACGCCGCGCGAGGAGTCTCGCGCGTATCCTCGGTCGCGACCACTAGGCTTTGCGACTGTACCCCTCCACTCGCTGTGAGTGCTTGACGAGCAATTCGGAAGTTTAACGACGCACAATCAAGGGGCCAGAAGTCGGCTTCTCGGAGATGTGGCCGGATTAGGATTCGATAAACGGGCATGGGACAATGAATTTGGTTGTCGTCTGGAATCTTGGCGACATGCCGACTTGGCGTTACCGATTCACGTGCCGGGCAGCCCAAATCTCGGCACGGCATGGAGGTGAGGAACAGGCCAAACGGGGCGAATGGGTAAAACGCTACGGTTGCTGCAGGTAGGCAAGGAGTGCAACACCGCTACTCGAACCTAAGAACCTAAAATTCCTCCTGGACAACTTGTCGAAGTCCGGTTCCGCCGTTCGTCGTAGTAGTTACGGGCGGGGCAACTAGCCCGGCTGACGCAGCGACACAAACCTGTAGAGGAGATTCAGCATGCGCAAACTCAAAATCATGGAACATATTTCGCTGGACGGCGTTATCCAGGTTTCCGACGGTCCGGGCGACGGCGACTTCCCATACGGCGACTGGACCGCGCCGTATCGCACGCCTGCTGGGCTAGAGAAAGTCCTTGCGATGTACGGCGAGACCTGCGATCTGTTGCTTGGCCGCCGAACCTACGATCTGTGGTCGGGTTTCTGGCCGAAGGCGCCGAAGAGTCCACTGGCGGACCGCCTGAATGCGGCGACGAAGTATGTCGCAACCCACAGGCCAGAGAGCCTAGTATGGGGCCCTTTCGAGGGCGTTGGACCGGACCTCGTGGGGGGCGTTCGCAAAATTAAGGCAAAGGACGGCAAGGATCTGATCCTCTCGGGCAGCTCGACGCTGACTTCGGCGCTGCTCGAGCATGGGCTGGCGGATGAGGTGGTTTTGCTGGTCAATCCTGTCCTGCTGGGCAAAGGAAAGCGCCTTTTTGCGGAAGGAACTCCGCCACGCGCATTTGCACTGGAAAGCACGCAAGCTTTGCCGTCGGGCATCGTCATCAATACCTTCAGGGCCGCTGGACCTTTGCAGAACCTGAGATAAGGAGTGTTTCAGATGCCTTTCATGATGTGATACCCAAAGTGTGAATCAGCCGCCCCGGATGCCAACTCCCACCGCGGGAGCGATGGTGAAGATGCGCCCCGTCATCTTAGGTGCGGTTCAGTCCTGTGAAACGCGATTGCAGCCACAGACGCGATCACGTTCCCAGTGCTGTCCGAATGGTCGGCCAACCGGATGCTATTCGTCTTCCCCGGCGGGATTGGTCCTGTGAAGTCGGCCAACGGATAGGATTCCTTCGGCAACACCGTTCACGACGGCGCGTCCGGCTCCAGGCCGATGTGATCGTTAACCGCGTTCCGGAAACGCTGCTTGCACCCGCGGTATCGTTCCGTCGTCTGAATTGAAACGTGACCCAGCCGGAACTGAATTTGCTCCAACTCGCCTCCTGCCTGATGGCACAGCCGGGCACAGGTCCGTCGCAAGTCGTGCGGTGCGACTGCCAACACCCAGGCGAAAGGGAGGGCCACCCACCCTACTTCGCGTCGAGAAACTCCTCGATCATCGGCACCAGCCATGACGTTCGCGCGGTTACCTTCATGTGGTCGGTTCCGGGGAGCACGGCCAGTTGCGTGTGCGGGAGAAGACGGAACTGCTCCACCGCGTGCTCAGGACGCATAACATCGGAGTCACCGCACACGACGAGCGTGGGCGCGGTTATGGTTCGCACCGTGTCCGCCGGGACGTCCTTGAAGTTGCGCATGCGCCGAACCGCCTTGTCGAAGAAACTCTGGAGGTTCTCCGGATGGGGAGCGACCTCCAAGTAAGCGTCGCGCAGCTCCTTCGGCATGACGTCGAGGGTCGCCCTGGCAAAACCATTCCAGAACGCCGGATCGGCTCCGTCGTGGCTGAAAAAGCCCGAGGCCACCACCAGCTTGCGCACGACTTGCGGGTGCCGGATCGCGACTTGCAGGACGATCGTGCCGCCATTGCTGAAACCGAAGAGATCGGCCTGGCGGATGTCCAGGTACTGGAGGAGACCTGCGGTGTCGTCCGCCGATTGCTCAAAGCTGAAGGGACGGTCGGCAATGTCGGCGGTATGGCCGTAGCCCTGCTGCTCGAAGGCTATCACCTGGCGGTTGCGCGCCAGTTGGGGCAGTACGTGGCCGAAGGAGGTCTTGATCGTATCGCCTCCGCCGTGCAGCAGCACCAGCGGAGGGCGCGCCGGGTTCGCGGCGCCGTGGATCTCATAATAGAGTTTGAGGCCGTTTACGGGAGCGTAGCCAGATTTCATTTCCATTTTCGTCTTCTCATCGGGCCGCGCCGGTCGCGGGTCTTGTGCGAGGGCTGGGAAGAGGAGGAACGCCGGCAGGACGAACGCAGTGACGGTTCTCATCACTTTCGACTTTACCAGCAAAGTTTAGTTCGTGTCTCGGGGCGCGGAAGCGTGGGAGCAGATATGTGTCGCGCACACGTTGAGAGTTGTCCTGCTGGGCCATACTGTCGCTCGGGACTTGTTCGGTTGGGGCAGTGCTCGATTTTACGTGCGGTAACGAACTTTCATTCGGCATTGGATGCAGCCATACGGGAGGGGAACGAGTGGTCGGCCAACCCGCACTCTTCGCTATCTCTGGCATGAACAACGTGGATTCTGCACGCTGTGCAATACAAAAATCACCCGGATCACAGGCTGGCGCCTTCACTACTGCGTCTCCCGTGTGATGGGTGGTTCGGCAGGTGCTACCAACCGCGTTCTACTTCATCCCGAGTGGCATGACCGGGTTCATCGTCAACGTCTTTCCGTTTCGAAACCGCGTCTCCTATAAAGAGGCGTTCGAAGGGCTTGAGCTGGGTGAAGGCAAACCTTCACGCCCAGTTCTGAGAGGGCCGGGCGGCCGCAAGGCCGCCTGGCTACTCGGTAGCACACCTGCTGCGAATTGCTTGTGATAATTTGAGAGTATGGTGAAGCAATCTCAAAGCTACATGATCACTCTCGGGCCAATCACGCTGCAGAACGCATTGATCTTCAAGGCTGTGCGTCTTCGCGCGCTTCGAGATACTCCGAATGCTTTCGGCTCGACTTATGCAGACGAGTCTCAGCTTACCGATGCTGATTGGATCAAGCGTGCAGCCCAGTGGAGCGGTGAGAGATCGGCTGGCTTCCTCGCGATGGACGGGGACACTGCGTGCGGCATCGCTGGTTCATTTCTCGATCAGGATGATGCAACACGAGCACATCTGGTGTCCATGTGGACGGCTCCGACCCATCGTCGGCGGGGCATAGGTCGCCTTCTAGTGAATGAGGTTCTCGAATGGGCTCGCCTGCGCAGAGCCCGCACTTTGCAGCTGATGGTGACGTCCAACAATGAACCCGCCATCTTGTTCTACCAACGCTTGGGATTCACTCTAACCGGACGGACCGAATCCTATCCAAACGATCCAGCTCTGATCGAATATGAAATGTCCCGGCCGATTCCCTAAGCGATGGCTTCTCAAAATGGCACACTGCCCCGCCTTTATGCGATGACTCCCGAATCGGCGGCGATCCGGAACCAATCTGATCACAGTTCCCGAGAGATTTGTCCTGATAAGTCGGCTTTGCTCCAGTCAACTTCCGGTTTGTCCGTCAGAACGAAGCCGGTCGCGCGGAGCGGACGCTTCCGCGAACTTCGATTTAAGGGTTGTCCCGGGAAATATCCTTTCTGCTAACCACTTCCAGACCAAAGTCGATTGAAATCCCGTAGCGTCCGCCGCACCCACGAGCGACTTCCTTCTGACGGCTTTATCCAACGCGCACTCCCGATGCTCCACCTACGTCTATCTCTGATCAACGCGCGCCTCCGATAAAGCACTGACTGACGTCACCCGCCCGCAGATGGGCACCAGGCACCCAACTTCTCGCATGGGGACTAGGCGCAGCTCCACTCTTCACTGGGTCGCGGCCATCTGCGGCGTTTGTTCCCCGATCTTTCCAGAGTAGATGATGAATTTGAACGGGTCGGTATTCTGGTGCTTCTCCATCAGCTTGAGGTATACGAGCCGTTTGGCATTCGCTACGGAGGCGCTGCGCTTGAATCTGTCTCCGGACGATTCAAGCAGAGACGCTGCGAGTTCATACTTGCCGTCCGCGGTCAAGCGTTCCACGGTCTTGACCAGCTGTCTTTCCGACACCCCAAGGTAGTCGACCAAGAGTTCTGCGTAATCTGCACGGGTGAGATGTTCAAGGCCTTGCAAGTCCGGCTGCCAATAGCCGACGTTCTGATCATAAAGACGGTCAATGACGTGTTCGCGCAGGATGAGGTATGGCTGATACACATCGGGCTGGTTGTTGACGAGGCCCGGGGGAATCAGGTTTGCCTGATGTATTGCGCCACGCTCATCGCTGCGCCGCGTTGCGGTCAGGACCTGCTCGCGCAGCCATACCAGATCTATTTTGAGCTGCAACAGCATAGAGGCAGAGGCGAAATTCCGTGTGAGCGGCTCGTGGCCATGGAGCAGATACCGCGGATTCTTTTGTACCACGATATCGAACGCATGCAGCAGCCCCTGAAGGTCGCCCTCCTCGACGAACGGTGCGCCGAGGTAAGGCATGATGAAATCGCCGACAAACAGAACGCTCTCATCCGGCAGGTAAATAAACATCGCGTCGTGAGTTTCGCCTCCTTGCACAGGAATAAGCTCGATGCGTGTTCCCCCGATCTTCAGGTCGGTGCGGCGGTCGACGGTGATGTCTGGCTTGAAGCTCCGTACGTTGTCGAGGCTGAAACCTTCGCCGAAGAATTGCTTGCCGAAAACGTCCGGCGCGCCGACTTCGCGGGCGATCTCTTCTCCGTAGTTGCATCTCGCGTAGAAGTGCAAGCGGGGATTTAGAGTACGGAAATACGTGTGTCCGCCAACGTGATCCCAGTGGGAGTGTGTGATGAAGACCGTCGTCAGTTCCGGCAAGTTTGGCGCATACGCTCGCAGTGCTTCGTAGGCGGCTTTGGCAGAGTCCGGGCGGTACCCGCATCGATGCCGATTACAGTAGTTCTCGGCGATCGTCCGACACCACGAAATAATATTCCGTGAACTCGAAACCCGAGAGCGCATATACGCGGCCCGGCACGATCTCGCTTATACGCCGTGGGGCAAAAGTGTGCCCGGATGCGACTTCCTCCGAAAAAGGAGTCATGAGCGTAATCGGTCGTTCGAAGTCTTTGTAGCCGC
The DNA here is from genome assembly GCA_003222835.1 of Acidobacteriota bacterium. The sequence continues at coordinate 10,548 of QHXE01000343.1, forward strand.
TCCGCGCCAGATAGTCTCGAGCTTGGGCCTGTTCTCCTTCTGCGAGAGCCAGCTTTCCCAGGTGATAGTAGACTTCCCGCAACCACCCTGCATGAGGCGCCTTATCGGCATTTTCCACACACCAGGCCAGCTCCGCCTCGGCTGGCTTCCTCTGATGAAAAATGCCGGGGAGTTCGGTATGGACGATGCCCGCGATCCAGTTCACAACGTAAATCTTCCCCCCGGAAAGCTGCTTGGCCTGTTCCAGTATAGCGATCGTTTCTTTGACGTAGCCGACTCGGTGCAGCAACGAGACTGAAGATGCGTGTTGAGCGCGCAGCAGTCCGATGGCGCTTAGATACAGGGCCTTTTGAGTGTCCGCCAGGCGAGGCCCGAATTCCTTCAGCCGCGCGGAGAAAAACTCTGCACCCTCGTCCTGCAGGTTCGCGTTCGAATACTGCGCCATAAGCAGAAACAGCAACTGCGGATCTCTCGGGGGTGCGGCACTGTTTACGGCCTTCAAATATTCGAGCTCCGAGCGAACGGAGCTGACCTCACCGTGATTCCCGGGATCTGGGCGAGCAGGTGTTCCTCGCAAGTTGGTTAGGAAGACCCCGAACACCATCAGCGCGGCCAACAAATAGATAGCGGTTCGCATCAATGAGCTCCTTCCCGGAAAGGTTTCAATCCCTTTCAAATGCAATAGATGTATATACATCTATATTAGGTACAAAAAAATTACGCCACCATCGCGGCCTCTGTAATTCGCGAGACCGTCTGTTTCATGCTCTTCCACCCGGCATCGCCGAGTTCTCGCCGCAGCCGCTGTTCTGCCCGCTCCCAGCACGGTTGAGCCTCTGCCTTCTGTCTTTTGCCTGCCTGTGTGAGACGGAACAGGCGCTCTCGCCTGTCCTTTCCCCGCCTCACGCCAATCCAGCCCTGCCTCCGCAACAGCCCCAACGTCCGGGTCAGCGTCGTACTATCCATGGCAAAGCCCGCGCTCAGCTGTTTTTGATTGGCCTCTCCAGTCGCAGCCAGCGCGGTAAGCAGGCCGAACTGTGTGATTTCGAGTCCTGCCTTCCTCATCTCCTGGTCATAGATCCGCGTGACGACTCTAGTGACGCGTCGTAGGTTCTGACACGCGCAGGGCAGGTCAAAGAGTGCTGCTGCAGGCTGCTTTTCAAGCACTTCTGTTCGCATAGTAGATGTATATACATCTTGTCCTCCCTTTGTCAAGCCAGGCAGGATTGCGACACCGGTATGTGCGGCGATGGCCCGGGCCTCTTCCGGAGGGCAGGCGGGAAACAGTTTAATAATTACTTCTGTCATTAATGTTGGCGAGATCGCGATCCTGTTTAGCACGCAGCAATCTGTCCCGCTCGCGCTTGGCACGGCGCTCTGCGGCATCCGCACGGCATTCCTCTTCCGCTCGCTCAAGGGCAGGCTCTTCAATTAACACACCCTGGCGTTCGTAACGGCCACGAGACCTGCTGAAACGAACCACCACGGCTGAAAGAGCGCTGTGTTTCCTGGCCCGCCGCGTAAAGGGCGGTATCGCCCCTGGGCAGATAAACCAAATGATCGAGATCGGCGCGGCTCAGGCAAAGGGTCTCCCCTTTCCGTGAGAGAAAATCGCCCTTGCACAATTCCTGGAGGCACTCTGCGCATTTCGAGTCGCGCAAAATGTCTAATACAACCAGCTCTTTGATTTCCGAACTTTGGTTTCCGATGACGATTGCTGATTGCTTTCCTGGAGCCTCATATTCTCAGTGGCCTTCAGTCGGTGAGAAACTTTCCCTTTTGCCGCGTCATTGGGGGCCAGCAGCTCCGTTCCGCACCTGTACATAGAATAAAACCAAGAGCAGCACCATAGGGAGTGTAGCTGTCGAAATCACGGGGTTCGCAGCTCCGAACGAACGCGCTGGGACCACGCGGGGCGCACATGTTTCTGCTCCGACTGGGGCCGATTCCCGCTTCTCAGCGATTTAAGGAGCGTGACGACATCGCTCTACATGGTTCACTGTATTGAAACATACTTAAACGTCATCCAGAGTAGCTCCTGCGCCGGACGTTGGAGCGCTGGGGCGCCGGAGCTGGGGCGGTAGATGTGAAGGCCCCTCCCGATCCCTTTGCGCCTTCTGACGGCCCGCTTCCTTCCGCACCCAAAGACGGCTACCGAATGATACAC